>DATLWR010000118.1:0-8243 GCA_035576205.1 Mariprofundaceae bacterium | reverse complement strand
GGACTATCGGCGGAACTGGACGGCTTCACGATCCTGCAGCTGAGCGACCTGCACCTGGACATGCACGATGCGATCCGTGAATCGCTGCTCACGCGGGTACGGGGACTGGAATATGATCTCTGCGTACTGACCGGCGATTTCCGGGCCCGTACCTACGGCAGTTACGACGCCGTGCTGGCCGGCATGGCCGAGCTGAAGGCGGAACTGCAGGGCGAGGTGATTGGCATCCTCGGCAACCACGATTTCATCGAGATGGTGCCGGGGCTGGAAGCGCTCGGCATCCGTATGCTGCTCAACGAGTCGGTGGCCATCGCGCACGGAGGTGCCGAACTGTTCGTCGCCGGCATCGACGATCCGCACTACTACCAGGTGGACAACCTGCAGAAGGCGGCAGCATCGATCCCGCCGCAGGCCACCGCCATTTTGCTGTCGCATTCGCCGGAGGTGTACCGGCAGGCGGCGCACAGCGGCTTTGCGCTGATGCTGTGCGGCCATACCCACGGCGGCCAGATATGCCTGCCCGGCGGCTTTGCCCTCACTTACAACATCAAGGCACCGCGCCGGCTGGGGAAAGGGGCCTGGCGCCATCAGGACATGCGGGGCTACACCTCGGTCGGTTGCGGTAGCTGTGTCGTCGATGCGCGCTTCAACTGCCCGCCGGAGATTACCCTACACACCCTGCGTTCCAAATGACCGGAGGCGGCGTTGAGCAAGGGGTGCAGGCGGCTCAGTGTGGCTGTTCGCGCAGTTTCAGTCGGTACAGCAGCTGCGAGGCGGCCATGTCGAACAGCATGAAACCGAGTCCCAGGCCCAGCACCATGGTTGCCGGCAGGTCGTAGTCGCCGGCCACGGCCCAAAGCGGCAACAGCGATTCGGGCAACTGGTCGAGGCCTGGCGCCTTGCCGCCGGGAGCGATGCCGAGTCGCCGCTTGCAGAAGCTGGAGAGGATATCGCCCGCCATGGCGGCAAGCCCCACGATGGCACCGACGGCCACCGGCAGGGCGAGCAGCGGCGCGGCAACAGCGCTGCAGCCGACGGCCAGCAGCACGCCGCGGATGGTGGTATGCGAGCCGATCAGCGGCCGGCCGTCGAAAAGCCGCAGGCCGAAATCGAGCGGTGTGCCGAAGCGATGCCGGAAGATCGCCGTACCGAGCAGCGGCGCGGCGTTGGCGACGATGACGAGCAGCAGCAGCTTGAATTCGATCATCGGGCCGACACGCTACCGGTCAGGTTTTGGGAATGCCGCGCCGCGCCAGTTCGTCGGCGCGCTCGTTCTCCGGGTGGCCGGCGTGCCCCTTCACCCATTGCCAGCGGACGTCGTGTTTCGCGGCGAGCTGATCGAGCGCCTGCCAAAGTTCCAGGTTCGCTACCGGTTTCTTGGCCGCCGTCTTCCAGCCACGCCGTTTCCAGTCGGGCAGCCATTCGGTCATGCCGACAACGACATATTTCGAATCGGAATGGATGGTGATGCGGCAGGGCTTCTTCAAGGCGCGCAAAGCTTCGATAGCTGCCTGCAGCTCCATGCGCTGGTTGGTGGTCGCCGACTCGCCGCCGAAAAGCTCCTTCTCGTGGCTGCCCGATCGCAGCAGCACACCCCAGCCGCCCGGGCCGGGATTGCCGGAACAGGCGCCATCGGTAAAGGCGTGGACTTCGGCCGCTTGTGTCATCGCCCGGAAGCTAGCGCTCCGGGCGATGCTTGATAAGTTCGGACAGTGCCGGAACGCAGGTCCTAGAATCGGTATTTGAGGCCCAGGCCGCCGCCGTAGTCGGGGCTGCCGTTGCTCAGTCCCAGCAGTGCGAACAGCTGCACGTTGAAATTGTCCTGGACCCGATGGTTCCAGCCGCCGACCAGCTCCGAGGCGGGGGCCAGGCCCGGTTGCGACGACTGGTGGCCGGCATAGAGCAGTGTGACGATATCGTCGAGGTCGCTGGCATAGCTGAGACCGACGCTGTAGGTGAAGTAGTCGCGCAGCACCAGCCCCGCCGCATGGCCGTGGATGCGGTAGCCGAGCCTGGCGAAGGGGTAGTAGTCGTGGGCCACGCGGGTACGGTACTTGGCCCCGAACTCGACATCGTTGGCTCCGGTGCCCAGTCCCTGCGATCGCGAGGCGGTACCGAACTTCACCTTCACATAGGGGGTGAAGACGTCGTCGTGGTCGAGCCGGAAACGATAGCTGGCGCCCAGCCAGATATCGCCGAGGCCGCCACGGGTCCTGGGCTGGCCGCCGGCGTTACCGACCACGGCGCCGCCCGCGATGACGGCGTTCTGGCTTTTGACGCGGATGTAGGGGATGGTGGCCTGCAGCGATAAATTGCCGGTATCGGCCTTGAGTTCGAACGGCAGGTAGAAGATGTCGGTGCGGGAATTGGTGCCGTAGTTGCCGCTGAAGTAAGAGGGGGTGATGCTGGCGGTAATGCGTGTTTGCTGGGGCTGGGCCATGGCCTGGGCGGAGAAGGCGCAGATGGCGATGGCTGCCGTGATGCCGGCGGCTGCCCGCAGCTTGGTGGCTGGAATCATGGTGTCTCTCCCTGGAAAGAAGCCGGGCCGGGATGGCCCAAAAGAAGCGCCCTCCGGAATCCGTTCCGGAGGGCGCTGCAAAGACACTTGCTTAATTCACCGAGGAGTCCACCTCGGGTTCGACTTCGGCAACATCCGGGCTTTCGCTATCGATGCTGTCGACGCTGTCGGCCGTTTCGTCGACGCTGTCGACATCATTGATGGCCGAATCGTCCACGGTCGAGTCATCCATAGCGGATAACGTACTGGTCACGACCGGGTCCGGCGAGTTGTCCGACGGTCCGGCAATGGCCGTGTTGCCTGCAAAACCCAGCATGCTTGCGAATGCCAGGGCGTTCAGAATGACAGAAATCTGTCCGGACTTTTTCATCAGTACCTCCTTGCTCCAGCCATGCGGCGGGAGCATTGTGAATGCCACTGAAGGTGTCATGGACAGCTTCGGTGGCGATCCACGGAAACCAAAGTATAACCGCCAGCGGATGGCAAATGTGGTGCGGCTCACAGGTGTGGCGCCCTTTTTGGCGTGTATTTTACCCCTTTCTTATCGGCCGGAATGGCATGCTTTATGCCTGCGGATAGCCGTTCAACGGGGCCGCTCAACAGGGTGTATCGCGTCGGTTGCCACGTTTTGATGATGCGTTGCCTATAATCGGCTCATGACCGGAGTGTCGTTCCGGAACGGGGAGGCTTGTGATGAAACATGCGGGAATCTGGCTGGGCGCCCTGCTCGGCCTCGGACTGGCGGCGGCTCCGGCAGTGGCCGTCGAGGTGAATGCCGACGGCAAAATGCTGATCCAGGAGGCAAGCGAAGCCTGGGGCAAGGATATGCAGGGGCGGCCGCTGGTGAGCGATCCGGCGGTGACCGGCTATGTACAGCAGGTGGCCGAGCGGTTGCTGCCGGCCGGCCGGCCGTTACCGGCCGGAGTGAGCCTGCAAGTCAATGTCATCGACTCCCCCGAGCCGGAACTCTTCTCCTACAGCGACGGTCATCTGGTGATCACTACGGGGATGGTCTACGCCATGCACAACGAGGCGCAGCTTGCCGCCGTGCTGGCGCACGAGGTGGCGCATATCAACGAAGGCTACTACATCGAGATGTACCAGCAGATCAAGGCGGCGGAGCGCAAGCAGCGTCGCATGGCCGCCGCCGGCGCCCTGCTCTCCGGCCTGATGGACGTGGCGGTCGATTACGCTGCCGATTACAAGGGCATCGAGGAGAGCGAGAAGCTGATGCGGGGCGAGGCAAGCTACGGCGAAACGATGAAGAAGATGGCTGCCATCGAGGCCGCGCGTGCCGGTTACTACAGCATGAAGGATGTGGTGGAGAGTATCCCGCCGGTCGACGAGGGCGGTGTCCGCATCGATCCGCGCCTGCAGTTCGAGCCGGTCGCCGATGCCGAAGGCATGCAGTACCTGGCGCTGGCCGGCTACGACGTCAACGAGGCGGCCAAGGCATGGAAGGCGGCTGCACAGCTGCAGAATGAGCAGGCCAAGGCGCGCGAGCGGGCGCTCGGGCCGATGGCGCAGCAGATGAACCAGATGCAGAGCATGCTTGAGATCAACATGCAGCGCATGCGCCAGACGCTCGGCGGCAGCGGCCTGGTGCAGACCATCGGCGTCGTGCCACAGGCGCGCTCCGAGTTCGTCGGCAAGCTCACCGGCATGCAGGAGGTGCGCGATGCTGAAGCGGCGCACGGCGCTGACGTGGCGGCAGCCCCCTACCGGGCGTTCATGCAGAAGACGCTGCTGCCGAAGGCGGATGCGGCGCTGGCAAATGCGCATTATGCCGAGGCGAACCGCCAGTACCGGCAGCTTTACGATGCCGGCATCCGCACGGCGGATGTCAGCTACGGCCTGGCGAAGAGCAGCATGGGCGATTTCGCCTTCGGTGCCAGCGAGGCGGAGAAACAGAAGGCCGAGCAGCTCTATCATGAGGCAAACAAGCAGGATCCCTCCTTCGCGCCGGCCTACCGGGGGCTGGGCGAGCTGTACGAGGACTGGGAGCGTTACGGCGATGCCGCCCAAGCGTATCGCAGCTACCTCAAGCTGGCGCCGAAAGCCGAACGGCCATCGATCGAGCGCAAGATCAAGCTGCTGAAGCGGAAGGCGGCGCGATGAAACGGCTTCTTGCAATCGCGACCTTGTTATTGGGAGCGGCCTGGGCCGGCAGTGCCGTGGCGGCCGATTCCTGCAGCCTTTCCTACAAGCTCAAGCCAGGCCAGGTGTGGCTGGCGACCGTCAGCAACCAGTTCAAGGCGACGGAGTCGGGCGACGACTCCACCCAGGCCAGCGGCTACAGCGTGCGCTACCGGGTACTGAAGGGGGAGAAGCCCGGCTGGGTGAAGCTGGAGGCGAAGATCGTTGCGCATTCGGCACAGGGGCAGGGCGGCATCGATTACACCAAGCTTACCTATACGGCCGACATGCATACGTCCGGCGAATTGCGCCGGATTGCCCACAGCGGTTCGGCGATGCCGCCGATGCCCGAGGATCAGCTGGCGCAGATGCCGCCACAATATGCGGCGATGATGCAGCAGTCCGCCGAGATGCTGGCCAAGGCGATGCAGCCGGGGGTGTTCTGGTTCCCGGAGCTGCCGGAGGAGAAGCTTAGCGTTGGCGACAGCTTCGAGGTGGTGCAGAAATCCGATCTCGGCGGCGGTACCGGCATGCAGATGCAGACGGTGGTGAAGAGCGAGTTTACGCTGGAGGATATCAGCGAGGGGCTCGCGTACTTCTCGGTGAGGCAGCGGGCACAGAGCAAAGCCGGCGGCATGGGCGGCAGCTCCGAGACCCGCACGGCCGGCAAGGCCGACGCCATCTTCGACCTTGAGCAGGGGATGTGGGTGGAGATGACCGCCAAAAGCCAGTCGACCAGCTCCTTCTCCGGCTCGGGCGGCATGTCCGGCGAGATGGGCGGCATGCAGCTCATCCGTTACCGCATGCAGCTGCAATAGCCGCAGTAGGGGGGCGGTTATTTCTTCCGGCGACCCGCCGGTACAGTCTCGGCAGACGTTTCCAGATGCACGGTTCGGGTCGGGAAGGCGAAGGCGAGGCCGAGTCCTTCCAGAAGTTGCATGATCTGCAGGTTCACCTCCTGGCGTACCTGCAGGTATTCAGTCCAGTGTGTGCTCTTGGTGAAGTAGTAGAGGAAGATGGAGAGCGACGAATCCTCGAACTCGTCGAACTTGACCATCGAGAGCTCCTGATCGACGCCGATATGTTTTTTCAGGATCTGCTCGATGCCGGCGATCGCCTGCTGCAGCTTCTCCACCGGCGTGTCGTAGGTCAGCCCGATGCGCATCTTCACCCGCCGCTTCGGCATCGCATCGATGTTGTCGATCACCATATTGGCGAGCTGCGAGTTGGGCACGTTGACCAGCGTCTTGGCGAAGGTGCGGATGCGGGTGGAACGGAAGCCGATCTCCTCCACGACGCCCTCGAACTCACTGGTCCTGATCCAGTCGCCGATCTTGAACGGCCGGTCGACGAGAATCATGATCGAACCGAAGACGTTGGCCAGCGTGTCCTTGGCCGCCATCGCCACGGCGATGCCGCCGATACCCAGCGAGGCGATCAGGCCGGAGACGGAATAGCCCATGTTCTGTGCCACCACCAGCACGGCGGTGAGGCTTAAAAAGATCTTCAGCGTCTTGACGAGGAACGGAATCAGCTGGGTATCCAGCGCCGATTCGGTCTTCGTCGCGCGGGCATGCAGGTAGGCGGCCAGGCCGTCGATCAGGCGCCACAGGAACCAGATGCCGATCATGATGGAGATGATGCGTACCGTCTGGTCGGCAAAATTGACCAGCGGAAAGGCTTCGGCCGGCGGCTGCAGGATATGCAGCGAGATGAGGATGCCGAGCACCAGGACCAGCAGGCCGGCCGGCCGTTCGGCGGCCTCCAGCAGCAGGTTGTCCAGCCGTGTCGCGGTGGCGTCGGCGATGCTGGCGGCGAGGGTATGGAAGGTACTCAGCACCAGCCGCTGTGCTACCACCGTAGCGAACAGCGCCAGCACCGTCAGCAGCCAGCGTCCGAGGGCGATATCGAGCAGACTCACCGAATTGAGATGCGTCCAGATCGTGTTCATGGCCGTTCCCCTCTTCCCGTATATCAGGTCTCTGCCGATTGTAGGCGAGCTGCCGGGAATGGCCAGATTTGCGATGCTGCGACATTGACCTTTGGGCAGCGGCTTTCTATGTTGGTTGCAGGAATCCCCGGCCGGAAAAGGGAGCTGCCATGAACGAATCCGCCCTGCAGAATCTGATCGATGATGCCGATGCGCTACGCCAGCTGATCGGCCGGCGGGTTCGCTACCACGAGATGGAGTGCGAGGTAACCGATCTGCTCTTCGAGGACGGGCTGATGATCATGTCGGCCTGCCATGAGGTGGAGACGCAGGAGGACAGCTACGGTCGCCCGAGCCGGCTGGTGCCGCAGCACCACAATTTCCGTTTCCGCGACGCCCAGGGGCATCCATCGCCGGTGTGGGGCGAGATCATCTTCCTGGACGGGCCGCTGGAGTCCTGACTCCCTTGTTCCTTCGCCGCTAATCGAGCGGCGACTTTCGCTCGTCGCGCCAGATCAGCCATGCCTTCGGCTGTTCGCCAAGTTCCAAACGCAGCCGGAAGCTCGCCACCTCTCCCGGCACGCCGGCGCCGAAACGCAGGTCGCCGAATTCGATATGCGTCGCATCGCGTTCCAGCAAGACCGGGAAGCGGGCGAACCAGCGGTAGAACGCCACGCCGGGCATCCCTGCCGGCAGCTTCACGGCGCTCATCGACGTCAGTTCCTGCCACTGCAGCTTGTCGGGCGATTGCAGAGGCGGCATGAAGCGTTTTCGGAAACGCTCCGGGAACAGGGATTCGGTGCCAGTGAACCCCGGCAGCAGGTTGACGGCGGCGCGCTGGTATTGGCCGGGATAGGTGGCGATCAGCTGCCAGTGGAACGGCGAGAAGGGTAGCGGCAGGGCGGCGACGGAGAGGGCGGCCGGCTGCTGTTGCCGGGCCAGTTCCAGCGCCTTGTGATGACTTGCCAGTGTCAGCGCCAGATAGAAGCCCATCAGCGCCAGCGACAACAGGCCCAGCAGGCGGGCACGATCTTTCAGGAATATCCCGAACAGCAGCGGCAGCAGCATCAGGCCGGTGAAGATCGGATCGATGATGAAGACCAGGTCGAACGAGGCGCGCCAGTCGGAGAACGGCGCCAGGATCATGGTGCCGAACGAGGTGGCGATATCGAGCAGGATATGCATGGCCAGCGCCGCACCGATCAGCCACGGCAGCACCGGATAGCGTTCGCGACTCCGCGGCATGAGGCTCGCGATCAGCCAGGTCCACAGCGGCAGCATCAACAGCGAGTGGGTGATACCGCGATGGTGTGTAAGATACAGCGTATCGGAGAAGTAGTGCAGCACGTAATCGGCATCCGGCGCCATGGCCAGGAGCACGATCAGCAGCCACTGCGCGGTCGGCAGCCGGTGGCGCGGCAGGGCGCGGGCGAGGGCCGCACCGGAGATGGCGTGGGTCAGCGGATCCATGTCGGAAGTTCCTGCAACAGCTGTGACCAGTTGTCGCCGGGGATGATCTGGCCGCCTGCCACCGCGCGGGTGGCGCCGGTTACCGCCGGCAGCGTGTTGGGAAGCCCCAGCAGCGTCTGACGGGCAAGGATCGCGAAGCTCGTCGCCTCGACGGCGGCCGGCGGGATGCCGGCGGCGGCGGTCGTGTCG
>DATLWR010000117.1:0-2553 GCA_035576205.1 Mariprofundaceae bacterium | reverse complement strand
GCCGATGCAGTCGGAGCCGGTGTCGCCGCCGCCGACGACCACGACATGCTTGCCGGCGGCCGTGATGAAGTCGGCTTCCGGGATGTCGTCGCCCAGCACGCGCTTGGTGTTCTTGGCAAGCAGCTCCATGGCGAAGTGGATGCCGGAAAGCTCGCGGCCTTCGATCGGCAGGTCGCGCGGCTTCTCGGAACCGCCGGCCAGCACCACGGCATCGAACTCGTTCAACAGCTCCTTGGCGGAGACGTTGACTCCGACATGCTGGTTGACGCGGAACTCAACACCCTCGGCACGCATCTGCGCCATGCGGCGGTCAATGACGTGTTTCTCGAACTTGAAGTTCGGGATGCCGTAACGCATCAGGCCGCCGATGCGGTCGTTCTTCTCGAATACGACGACGTCATGCCCGACACGCGCCAGCTGCTGGGCAGCGGAGAGACCTGCCGGGCCGGAGCCGACGATGGCCACACGCTTGCCGCTCTTCGTCTCGGCGATCTGCGGTACGATCCAGCCCTCTTCCCATGCCTTCTCGACGATGGAGAGTTCGATGTTCTTGATCGATACGGCATCGCCGATGAGGTTAACCGTGCATGCTTCCTCGCACGGGGCGGGGCAGATGCGGCCGGTGAACTCCGGGAAATTGTTGGTGGAGTGCAGCACGGCGACCGCTTCCTTCCACTGGCCGCGATACACCAGATCGTTCCAGTCCGGAATGATATTGTTGATCGGACAACCGTTGTGGCAGAAGGGGATACCGCAATCCATGCAGCGTGCACCCTGGGTTTGCATGTCCTCGGGCAGCTTCGCGAACTCATTGTAGTGTTCGATGCGGTCTGCCACCGGCGCGTAGGAGAGCCCCTCGCGCGCGTACTCCTTGAATCCGGTTGGCTTACCCATGGACCTGCTCCTTTTCCATACTGCGCTCGGCTTCCAGCTCCTGCAGCGCGCGGCGGTACTCGACCGGCATCACCTTGACGAACTTGCCCAGCCAGGCCGGCCAGTCGGCAAGGATCCTGCGGGCGACATCCGAGTTGGTGTAGTGGGCATGACGTTTGACCAGGGCCTTGAGGATCTTCTGGTCGTTCTGGCTGAGCGTGTGCTTGATGTCGACACGGCCGTGCGTTTCGAGGTCCGGACCCTGATGGTCGAGCTCCTCCAGCGCATCGGCCTCCGAAGCGATCGGCTCGAGTGCCACCTGCGCCATGTTGCAACGGCTCTCGAAGCTGCCGTCCTCGTCCAGCACGTAGGCGATACCGCCCGACATGCCGGCGGCGAAATTGCGGCCGGTTTCACCCAGCACCACGACGGTGCCGCCGGTCATGTATTCGCAACCGTGGTCGCCGACACCCTCGACGACGGCCACGGCACCCGAGTTACGCACGGCGAAACGTTCGCCGGCCACACCACGGAAGTAGCACTCGCCCTCGATGGCACCGAACATCACGGTGTTGCCGACGATGATGTTCTCATGCGGCACGATCGACGATTCCTTCGGCGGGTAGATGACGATACGACCGCCGGACAGGCCCTTGCCGACATAGTCGTTGCCCTCACCGGAGAGCTCGATGGTCACGCCGCGCGCCAGCCATGCGCCCAGACTTTGGCCGGCCGTACCCTTCGCCTTGACGACGATGGTGTCCTCGGCGAGACCCGTATGACCGTAGCGCTTGGCAACCTCGCCGGAGAGCATGGTGCCGAAGCTGCGGTCGGCATTGACGATCTTCGTCTCGATGATGACCGGCTCCTTCGACTCCAGCGCATCCTTGGCCTGCTCAATGAGCCAGTTGTCCTTGATGGTGGTGAGGCCATGATCCTGGGTCTCGCAATGGCGCACCGCCGAACCGCCGGCATCCACCTGGTGGAAGACCGGCGACAGGTCGAGCCCCTGCGATTTCCAGTGACGGATGGCGTCGTTGGTGTCCAGCATGTCGGCGCGGCCGATCATGTCGTCGAAGTTGCGGAAGCCGAGCTCGGCCATGATCTCGCGCGCCTCTTCGGCGACGTACATGAAGAAGTTGACCACGTCCTCCGGCTTGCCGACGAACTTGGCGCGCAGCTCCGGGTCCTGGGTTGCGACACCCACCGGGCAGGTGTTCAGGTGGCACTTGCGCATCATGATGCAGCCTTCCGCCACCAGTGCGATGGTGCCGAAGGCGATCTCGTCCGCACCCAAGAGGGCAGCGATGACGACGTCGCGGCCGGTACGCATCTGGCCGTCGGCCTGCAGCACGGTGCGGCCGCGCAGTCGGTTGAGCACCAGCGTCTGCTGCGTTTCCGCAAGGCCCAGCTCCCACGGGGAGCCGGCATACTTGATCGAGGTGAGCGGGGAGGCGCCGGTACCGCCGTCATGGCCGGCGATCACCACATGGTCGGCATGCGCCTTTACCACGCCGGCAGCGATGGTGCCGACACCGACCTCGGAAACCAGCTTGACCGAGATGTCCGCGGCCGGGTTGGTGTTCTTGAGGTCGAAGATCAGCTGCGCCAGGTCTTCGATCGAGTAGATGTCGTGATGCGGCGGCGGTGAAATCAGACCCACCCCCGGGGTCGAGCACC
>DATLWR010000116.1:0-14759 GCA_035576205.1 Mariprofundaceae bacterium | reverse complement strand
GGAACCGTTTCATGAGTCGGCATTCACGGCCAACAAGATGCACGGTTACCTGGGTATCGCCTCGCTGACCGCCGCACTGTTGGCCGGCGTGTCGGCCCCGGATAATGATGGTGGGGTTGCTGGTCAGCCTATCAAGAAGGGCTTCCACCACTATGCCGGCCTTACCGCTGCCGCCCTCGGTGGTGCTGCAGTGGTTTCCGGCCTGTTGCTGCATGCCGACGACATCACACCGGATTTCCTCGATCCGGATACCGCTCACATGATCCTTGGCATCCTCGGTACGGCCGCCTATGTCTATGCCGTTTCGAAGGGTCCGAAGGTGACGGGCAAGGGTGCCGGCGCGCATGCGGCAGCTGGTATGGCCGGTGCCGCTGTGATGGCGACCGCAATATACCTGGAGTTCTGAGATGAAAAAGCAACTGTCTACATGGATCCTGCCGATGATTGTGGCCGTAGCTGGCTTTTCGGTTGTCGCCTTTGCAGCGGGCAATGTCATTCCCCAGATGCTGAGCCAGTACAAGGCTGAGGGAGCCAAGGATTTCTCGGCGGCCAGGGGCGAGGCTTTCTGGACGAAGAAGCACGATTCGACCGATCCTGAGGACAACAAGCCGCGCAGCTGCACCACCTGCCATGGCACCGACCTGAAAAAGGCCGGCAGCCACGTGAGGACGGGCAAGGTGATCGATCCGATGGCCTTCTCGGTCAATTCGGAGCGCTATACCGATCCCGACAAGATCGAGAAATGGTTCCTGCGCAACTGCAAGTGGACGCTCGGTCGCGAGTGCACCGCCCAGGAAAAGGGCGATGTGCTCACCTACCTGGGTGCCCAGTAACTGCATTCAATTCAACGGAGCGAGAAAGGAAATATGAAAAAGACACTACTGCTGCTGATTGCCGCTGCCATCTATGTGCCTACCGCAATGGCCGGTGACTTCCTCGGAATTTTCCCCCGCCATACGGGTGTGGAGCCGGTAACCAACAAGCTGTATTCGGATAGCTGCGGCGAATGCCACTTTGCCTATCAGCCCGGCTTGCTGCCGGCGCGCTCGTGGCAGAAGCTGATGGAGCCGAAGTCGCTGGAGGACCATTTCGGCGAGAACGCGGAGATGTCGGAGAAGGATCGCGTCGCCGTGCTCGAGTTCCTGACCGAGTACTCGGCGGATTCGACGATCCGTTACAAGCGCTCGATCAAGATCCGCCGTTCGATTCCCGACGAAGAGGCGCCGATCCGTATCACGGAAGTCCCCTACATCAAGAAGAAGCATGAGGATATCCCTCGCAAGATGGTGCAGGACAACCCCAAGGTTCGTTCCCTCTCCTACTGCAACCGCTGCCATACGCAGGCTGCAAAGGGCATCTTCCAGGAGGATACTGTCGATATCCCGAACTTCCGGGACTGGAAAGATCTGATCGATTGATGGTTGTTTCCCGGTAGCGGGGTTGCATTCGGTCACAGTCATTCATGGCATCGCCAGGGTTTGCTATGCGGGCCCTGGCGATTTGCTTTTTCGGGCAGTGCAGGCCGCCGGTTGTCTGGACAAGGGCAGTGCCGCACGGATGCCAATGAAAACAGAATGGGATTAAGCGCTTAAAAAATAGGTCGTTTGGGCCTAAAGTTGACGGCTACGATGTGAGGCCAAAGCGTGTTTGAATTACGAGACCTGTATCAGCAAGTGATCGTCGATCACAACAAGAGCCCGCGCAATTTCGGCAAGCTGGCCGATGCCAACCGGGATGCCGAGGGGTATAATCCGTTGTGCGGCGACCGGCTGCATATCTATCTGAAAGTAAATGACGACGGCCTGATCGAGGATGTGTCGTTCGAAGGCGAAGGCTGCGCAATATCGATGGCCTCCGCATCGCTGATGACCGAGGCGCTGAAAGGCAAGCCGCTGAAGAGTTTCCCGCCGTTGTTCGATGCTTTCCAGCATATGGTGACCTCGGACCTGGCCGAAGCCCCGGATGAGGAGCATCTCGGCAAGCTGGCCGTGCTCGCCGGCGTGCGCGAGTTCCCCAGCCGTATCAAGTGCGCCATTCTCTGCTGGCACACGATGAAGTCGGCGGTCAAGGGCGACCATACGATCGCCAAGACGGAGTAGACGAATGTACGGCGAGTTCGTCACCACGACACGCGATGTCGATGCGGTCCTGATCCCGCTCGGTACACCCGTGACCATTCCTGCCGGTTCTCAATTGCGCATCACCCAGGAGCTGGGCGGCTCCTTCACCGTGGCGGTGGCCGGCAACCTGGCACGCATCGACGGCAAGGATGCCGATGCACTGGGGATTGATAGCATTGAAGCGGAGATCGAGCAGAAACCGAAGACGGCAAACGGTCCGGTCGACGAAGAGGAGCTGTGGGGGGTGCTGCGCACCTGCTACGACCCGGAAATTCCGGTCAATATCGTCGATCTTGGACTGGTTTACGATTGCCATGTGGTCGATACCGACGACGGCGGCAACCATGTCGAGATCATCATGACACTGACAGCTCCCGGCTGCGGCATGGGACCATTTATCGTCGATGATATCCGGCGCAAGGTGCTGAGCGTTGCCAATGTGACGGATGTGCATGTCGAGCTCGTATTCGACCCGCCCTGGGACCGTTCGATGATGACCGACGAGGCCAGGCTGCAGCTGGGAATGTTCTAGGAGGATACAATGGCGGAGTGGGTGGATGTCGCACCGGTTGCCGAGCTGCCGGCCGGTAGCCGCAAGGTGGTCAATACCGAGGCGGGCGAGATTGCCGTTTTCAATCTCGACGGGGATTGCTTTGCCATCGCCGATATCTGCACGCATGACGGCGGCGAACTGGCCTCTGGCCGTTGCGAGGGCGACGAGATCATCTGCCCGCGGCACGGGGCCCGGTTCTGCATTCGCGACGGCCGCTCGCTGACGCCACCGGCCTACGAGGACATCGAAACTTTCCCGGTGCGAGTGGAAAACGGTGTCATCCAGGTGGATGTCGGCTTCTAGCCATGCAGCGCCTGATGCACTGGCTCGGTATGGAGCCGAACCCGGTCAGTCTGAAGGAAAAGCTCGTTTCCACGCTCGGAGCTTTTATCGGCATCGCTCTGACGGCTGTGATTTCACTGCATTATTTCCCGTTGCATGATGCCATGCTGATGGTCGGTTCCATGGGCGCCTCGGCGGTGCTGCTGTTCGCCGTACCGCATGGCCAGTTGTCGCAGCCCTGGCCGGCGGTCGCCGGTCAGTTGCTATCCGCTGCAGTCGGCATCAGCTGCGCGCTGCTGGTGCCGAATCCGCTGCTGGCCGCGTCCCTGGCCGTTTCTCTGGCGATACTGGCGATGCACCTGACGCGCAGCATGCATCCGCCGGGCGGAGCAACGGCCCTGATCGCGGTGATCGGCGGACCTGAGATCCATGCCCTTGGCTATGGGTATGTGCTGCTTCCTGTGGCGCTGAACGCCGCCAGCATCCTGCTGGTGGCGCTGCTTTTCAATAACCTGTTCGGCTGGCGGCGGTATCCCGCGAGCCTGTCGAGGCCGGTCACGGCAGCATTCACGCCTCCGGCGGAGGGGATCGAGCTTGCCGATCTCGAATATGCCATCCGGGAGCTGGATTCGACCATCGATGTGACCAGGGAAGAACTGCTGCAGCTCTATGCGGCGGCGAGCCGGCACAGGGGAATGCCTGACCAGGAAGGGTAGAATACCCCCACATGGTGGAGGGAACTTCAATCTGTGCTACGTTTCGTAGATGCCTGAACGTTTGACATATTCGTTAAGATCGCTATTTGGGCATTTTTTATGGGCGAGTCGCAGGCCGCATTCCAATCCCGAGCGCGCCCAAGCTGCTACGCGTCTGCTCATCGTGGGGATACCCTGCTTCTATTTCTATTTCACCGGGGCCATCGAGGCGTCCCTGATCCTGCTGGTTTACCTTGTGGTCGCCGTTGCTCTCTACGGTTGGGTCTCCTATTCCCCAAGTCCCAATACCGTCCGCAGGATTATCGGGGCGTTCGGCGATACGGGGATTCCCACGTTATGCCTGGTCTATCTGAACGGGGAAGCCGGGGCTCCGTTTGTGGCGATCTACCTGTGGGTGATCACCGGTTACGGATTCCGCTACGGCGTGCGTTACCTGATGGTTGCGACCGTTTTTTCCACCATCGGTTTCCTGCTGGTGCTCTCTTTCGTGCCTTTCTGGCAACAGCACCGCTCGGTGGTTATCGGTTATCTGATTCTGATCGTTGTCGTGCCGCTGTTCATGGCGCGGCTGATTGGCCAGCTGCATCGGGCGATCGAACAGGCCCAGGCGGCCAACCGGGCCAAATCGCAATTCGTCGCAAATATGAGCCATGAGCTGCGCACCCCGCTCAACGGTATCATCGGCATGAGTGATCTGCTGGCCAGCACGACGCTGGACAACGAGCAGCAGCGATTTACCGCCGTGATCAAGGATTCTGCCCATCATCTGCTGTCATTGATCGAACGGATTCTGGATATGTCCCGTATCGAGGCCGGCAAGATCGAGATCTCCCACGAACCGTTCGATCTTCACCAGCTGGTTGTCGGTGTGGTGGCGTTGTTCCAGCCGCAGGCGATCGAGAAAGGCATCCGGGTGGAAGCCCATATCGAGCCGGACGTGCCGTTCGATCTGGTAGGGGATCCGAGGCATTTGCGGCAGATCCTGCTGAACCTGATCGGCAACAGCGTCAAGTTCACGCACGACGGAAACGTGACGATCTACGTGGCCCGGGATGAGGTGCCGGGGGATGTGGTGGTGGTCCGTTTTGCCATAGTCGATACCGGTGTCGGGATTCCGGAGGCGGCCCAGGAGAGGATTTTCGAGCAGTTTGCGCAGGCTGACGAAAGCGTGACCCGCCGCTATGGCGGCACGGGTCTTGGCATGACTATCGCCAGGAACCTGATCCGGTTGATGGACGGTGATATCGAGCTGCAGAGCAGGGAGGGAGAAGGTACACGGATCACCTTCACGTTGCCCATGCTTCGCCGGCATGCGAGCAAACCCCGCGATCTGGCACGCATGCGTATTCTGTTGGCCGGCCGAACAGCGATCACGGGCGAGCTGAAGGCGCTCTTGCAACGCTGGGGCGCCACGCCGGTGGTGTTGCATGATCTGGCAGCCATATTTTCCGAACTGGTCGACGCCTGGGCTTACGGGCAGAGCTACCAGGTGTTGATCGTCGAGCGTGCAAGTCTGGACTTCGAGCCGAAGCGGCTCATGGAGGTTGTGCACGGCAAGAAGGGAATATCGCAAATGGATGTGATTCTGATCGATTCCGAAAACCGGCCGGATGATTATTATGCGTTGCTTGCCCAAGGCTTTGCAGCTGTTCTTCCCTACCCCCTGCAGGAATCGCAGTTATTCAACGCATTGCATGTCACGAGCATCGTGCGTCAGCCGTCCGAGGATATCATTCCGATCTCCAGTCTCACTGCCCGCAAGCAGGGCATCCGGCCGATGCGGGTGCTGCTGGCCGAAGATAATCCGGTGAATCAGGAGGTGGTCGGGGAAGTGTTGCGCCGGGCCGGTCATCGCGTGGAGATCGCGGCCGACGGCGAAGTTGCCCTGGACATGCTGGCAAGCGACGATGGCTATGATCTGGTGCTTCTCGACATGAACATGCCGAAGGTCAGTGGACTGGATGTGCTGAAGAGTTTCCGCTTCATGGATACCAGTGGCAAAGTCCCCGTCATCATGCTGAGTGCCGATGCCTTGCCGGATACCATCGAGGCGTGCAAGCAGGCAGGAGCCAACGATTATCTTACCAAGCCGATCGAGGCCTCGGCATTGCTGTCGGCAGTGTCGGGATTCGGCAAACAGGAGGCCGGCAGGGAAAGTGCCGGGCCGGCGGTAGCTGTAACGGCACCTGCGGATGACATCCTGGACGACGCTTCCCTTTCGCAGTTGTACAATCTGGTCAAGTCCGCCGACAAGCTGGCCAGCTTTATCGAATCGCTCGAATCGAGCGGTCAGGATCACCTGGCAAAGCTGAAACTTTTCAGCCAGCAGGGGAATATCACGGCGTTTCTTGACGAGATTCATGCCCTGAAGGGTGGCGCCGGCACGCTTGGAGGCGTTGCCCTGGTGCGGTTGTGCCAGGAGATCGAGGGCAAGAGATACCGCTTGTCCGGCAGCGATATGTCGGCCTATGTCGAAAAGGTCGAAGCCACTTTCCAGCAGACATGTGAAGCCCTGCACGATTATCACAGGGCCTTTCAGCCTTTGACGTAAAAGGCATGTGGACTCCGGGCATGGTATGGCCCGGAGTCCGGCATGCATTCACCTGATCAGGCCTTGGCGTTTTGCCTGCTTACCAGGCGTTCCATCATGCGCAGGTCCTTGTCACGCAGTTGCATGGCTGCATCCGCCCAGATGGAGGCAACGTCGATCAGCTCCTGTCTGGTGATCGGGTTGGTGCATTTCTTTGCTGCCCGGAAAGCCTTGATACCATTGCGAGCCTTCTCTTCACGGGAAAGGTATTCATGCACGGCATACTCGCCCTGGCCATCTTCGGCCAGAATGTCGATGACACCGATCTCGAAGAAGTATTCGGCCGAATACAAACGCCCGCTGGTGATGATCTCCTCGGCATGCTTGGCTCCAACCTTCCGCGACAGGAAGCTGTAAGCGCCGATGCCGGGGAAAAGATTGAACAGGATGTCCGGCAAGCCGAGTTTGACACTGCGTTCAACGATGAAGACATCGCTTGATAGTGCATACTCAAGTCCGCCGCCAAGCGTATCGCCCTGTGCCAGGGCGATGGTGGTAATGCCCCGGTTCAGACCGTGATGGTTGAGCATCATGGTGTCGATACATGACGTGGCGTAGCTGAACAGACCGTTCCGGTCCCGCTGGCGGATGAGGCTGGTAAAGAGCTCGAGATCGCCCCCCAGGTTGAAGATGCCGGGGACTTTCGATGCCAGGACAATGTATTTCACATCCTGCAGAGTCGGGTTGTGTTGCAGTTCGCCGAACCAGTGCTGAATCTCTCCGACCAGGGTCGGTGTGACGCACGGACGTGGTTTCGGGTGCATGTTGTACCAGGCGAGCCCGACTTCGGGTTCATACTGGATGTCCAGTGAGGAATATTCATCCTGATGTGCCAAGGGTTCCTGCCTGAGGCTGTTTTGATAGTGTTTCATATGTCGCTCCTTGCGTTTTTATATGCGGGAGGCCGAACAGAGGCGGTCTCCATGTTTTGAGGCTGACCTGTAAGGGGGCGGAAGGTCAATTCGTACAGACTCCACCTGTATCACCGAGGCATGCGCCTTGGGAGGGAAAGAGGGATAAATGTGGCGGTAAAGGTTGTCAGTTTCGATGTCGCCGGGACGCTGCTGCATTTCGCCCGTCCGGTTGCGGCGGTCTATGCCGACTTTGCCGCCCGGCACGGTATATCGTGCACCTCTGAAGAGGTCGCAGTCCGTCTGCCTGCCGTATTTGCGGCAGCATCCTCCATGGCTCCGCCGGCGGATCAGGACCCGGCCATCTATGAACGGCGCTGGTGGAGGGAAATCCTCGCCCGTTGCCTGGATGTCGCACCGGAGGACGAACGGCTGGCTTCCTGTTTTGCCGAGGTGTTCGACTATTACGCCACTCCGGCCGCCTGGCGGTTGCATCCCGGTTTGCCGACATTGCTGGGTGAATTGCGGGAGGCGGGACTCAGGCTCGCCATCTGTTCGAATTTCGACGGGCGTTTGTTCGGAATCCTCGAGCAAACCGGCCTCAGGGAATTTTTCGATGTCGTGGTCCTGCCGCGTCATGCCGGCAGGCAGAAGCCGGACGCGGCCATCTTCGGGTATATGGTCGAAACGTTCGGGGTATTGCCGGAAGAGTGCCTGCATGTCGGAGACAGCGTGGAGAATGACGCCGTTGCCGCCCGTCTGGCAGGGCTGCAGGGACTGCAATGGTCGCTGAAGCCGGAGGCCGATCTGGAGATGGCTGCGCAGCAGCTTCGCCAGTCGATGCCGGGTACTGGGCGCCCTGTATATAGGACGCCAGACGTCTGGCGAGATGTGGCGATGGCGAGGCCGGATGGCGTCGATGATCTGGAGGCTGCCCGCCGTCGCGCCGTCGCCCGCCGTCACTATACGGAAAGCGGCATGATGCCCGATCCGGATACCCTGGCCGACCATGAGCTGTTCATTCGGGGGAAGATGACCCTGGACGAGTATCAGGAGTATCTGGTTTGCAAGCACTCCGATTCGGAAAAAGGTGAGAAATAATTAGGCATTGGGCGTATTTCGGGCCTATAATCGGGTATGCTTGGCCGACGCAGTGAATTCGATGTCACGAATACGATCAACGTGACCGACGTTGACGAGGTATGCCGCGAGGTATGCCGTCTGTACGTCGCGCTTTATCCGGATGCCCCGACCGATGCGCTGCAGCAGGCCTTCACCGATATGGGAAAATTGTTCCGCGGCGAGTATCCGGGATATCTGGCCTGCGAAGCTCCCTATCACGATCTGCAGCATACCCTGGACGTCACGCTGGCCATGGCGCGCCTGCTGTACGGTTACGAGCACAGCCAGCGCAATGGCGGCCAGATCGGGCAACTGGGCGTATTGCTCGGACTGATCTGCGCCTTGTTCCACGATTCGGGCTACATCCGGCGTTCCTCGGGCGAGCGGCACAAGCATGGCGCCGAGCTGACAACGAAGCATGTCAGTCGCGGTGGCGTTTTCCTGGAAGAGTATCTGCCGACCCTCGGTCTCGGTCATGCCGCGCATATATGCACCAAGCTGTTGCACTTCACCGGCTATGAAATGCCCGTGCGGGAAATTTCGCTGGACGATCCCAGGCTGCGTCTGATCGGCAAGATGATCGGCACGGCCGATCTGCTGGCGCAGATGGCGGATCGCTGTTACCTGGAAAAATGCCGCGACCGGTTGTATCCGGAGTTTGTCGCTTCCGGCATGGCCTCGCCGGACCGTCCCGGCGGCGGCTACGCCTCGGGTGAGGAGTTGCTCAGGAAAACGCCCGGATTTTTCCGACATGTCATGGATGAGCGGCTCGATGGCGACTTCGATGGTGTCTACCGTTACATGGAGCATTTCTTCTCTGGCGGGCGCAACCTCTACATGGAAGCGATCCACAACAATCAGCAGTTCCTGGGAACAGTGATGGCCCAGGAGGATATGTCGTTGTTGCGCCGTAGTCCGGCCTGGACGCTGAACCCGGATATCCCGCCGCTCGATATCGACAAATACAACAAGTGAAAGAGCGGCAGGCATGGGCCGAGCGAAAAGGATGAAAATTACCTTCCTCGCATGGCTGATTGTCCGGAGGCGGGCATGATCGCATCCAGGTCCCCGGAGGCAAGGCAGGCGGTATTCGCCGGCGGCTGCTTCTGGTGCATGCAGCCGCCATTCGATCAGGCTCCCGGCGTACTGGCAACGGAGGTTGGTTACAGCGGCGGCAATGTGCCGAGTCCAACGTACGAACAGGTGTGCCGCGGCGATACCGGCCACCTGGAAGTGATCCGGGTGACCTACGATCCGGGGCAAATCAGTTATGCCGAACTGCTCGAAATCTTTTGGCGCAACATTGATCCGACCCAGAGCGACGGCCAGTTCGCCGACCGCGGTCCGCAATACCGTACGGCCATTTTCGTAAGCAATGCCGAGGAGCGACGGCTGGCGGAGAGTTCGAAGGCAAGCCTGCAGGCTTCAGGCAAATTTGCTGCTCCGCTTGCCACGGAGATCCGCGACTCGGCACCCTTCTATCCGGCCGAGGATGATCATCAGCACTATTACCGGAAAAACACGCTGCACTACCAGCTCTACAAAAAAGGCTCCGGCAGGGCGGGGTTTATCGAACGCTACTGGGGTGGCGACGAGCACTGAACCGGGCGCTCAGGCATCGAGGCCGGCGGCATGGCCGGAGGCCCAGGCCCACTGGAAGTTGAAGCCGCCAAGGTGGCCGGTGACATCGACCACTTCGCCGATGAAGTAAAGGCCCGGCACTTTCCTGCAGGCCATGGTTTTCGACGACAGCTCGCCCGTATCGATACCGCCGACGGTGACTTCGGCGGTACGGTAGCCCTCCGTGCCGTTCGGTTTCAGCTGCCAGCAGTGCAGCGCCGCGTCGACATCGGCGATGTTTCGCTCGTTCAGCTGCTGCAGCTTCCGGTCCTGCAAGGGGATGCCGGCCGTCAGCATTTGCACCAGCCGGCGCGGCAGCCGGTGCGCCAGCGCAGTCGACAGCATGGCCTGCGGATGCCGCTGCCGCTGGTCGTGCAGGAATGCGGCAATGTCGGTATCCGGCAGCAGGTCGATCTGCAGCGTGTCACCCGGCTGCCAGTAGGACGAAATCTGCAGCATGGCCGGGCCGGAGAGACCGCGATGGGTGAACAGCATCGCTTCGCGAAACTGCTTGCCGCGACAGCCGGCCACGACCTCGAGCGAGATGCCGGCAAGCCCGGCCAGTGCCGCTTTTTCCGGACCGGTGAAGGTGAAGGGGACAAGGCCGGGACGGGGTGGCCGGATGGCGATGCCGAATTGTTCGGCAACCTTCAGTCCGAAGTTGCTGGCGCCGATTTTCGGGATCGACAGGCCGCCGGTAGCGATCACCAGAGAGTCGCAGGAAAAATCTCCCCGGCCGGTGCCGAGACGGAATCGGCCCGGGGAGCCGGCAAGGCGTTCGATTCGCCGGATGTCGGTGCCGGTCAGCAGTTCCGCCCCTGCATTGGCGCATTCTAAGAGCAGCATGTCGACGACATCGCGCGCGGAATGGTTGCAGAACAGCTGCCCATGGTCGCGTTCGTGCCAGCCGATACCGTGGCGGTCGAGCATGGCGATGAAGTCATGGGGCGAGAATCGTGCCAGTGCGGCCTTGCAGAAGTGCGGGTTGTCGGAGAGGAAATCTCCGGCGCCGGCATTCAGGTTGGTAAAATTACAGCGTCCGCCGCCGGAAATGAGGATCTTGCTGCCGGCTTTGACGGCATGATCGATAAGCAGCACCGAACGGTTCCGGGCGCCGGCAGTGGCGGCGCACATCAGGCCGGCCGCACCCGCCCCGATGATCACGACGTCATATGTCTGCTGTGTCGGTGACGATGGCTGCATGGCGGCATTGTGGCGTTGACGGAAGCCTTCACAAGCTGCGGGTGCACGGGGTGTGGCAGGCATCGCGTTGGTCGTCGTTGATGGTCTATATTCGGGGAAGTTAAAACCCCGGGCTTCCGGCCACAGCGAGGGGGAGGAGGAAGGATGGAGGATCAGGCGAGGGAACGCAGAAGTTACGAACGGTTTCCTGTCGAACTGGATGTGGAAGTCTATGAGTTCGACAGTGCCCAGAAGCAGTATCTGGAGACCGCATCGTTACGGGATATCTCCGGGGGGGGCGCACGCTTCTCCAGCAGTTGCCCGGAGAAATACCGCGTAGGCCAGCGTCTCTATATCAGCATCGTTCTGCCGGACACCGCTTCGCGACACCCGAGTATGCAGGGTAAGGCGACCGTCGTCTGGGTGGGCGATACGGAAGACCGGGCGGGAGATCGCTGCATCGGCATTTGCATGGACGACCTGCTGGTTTTCAACCAGTTCTCGCATTCGGTGGCTGATTCGGGGGGCGGGAAATCAGCATGACCGAAAAGATCAGCGGCAGCATCCGGGATATCGTCAACTGGGTGTTCAGCCTGCTCGGTCTGATTCCCTATCTGCTGGCGGTTTATCTGGTGATTTCGCTGGATATCAACCTGACCCAGGGCCTGCTGCTGGCTGCGGCGGCGGGGTTCGTGTCGCATCTGCTGGGATTGGCGCTGCTGCGCAGCAGCGGTGACCGGCTGAGCGAACTGGCCCGGAAGGTGCACCAGGCGGTGACGGCCAAGGCTCCGGCGGTGATCGAAATGCACGGCCGGGCGCCGAAGGAGGTGGTAGATCTCAGCCACTCCTTCAATGCCCTGCTGGGCGAGCTGGAGAAGTCGCGCCGCAGTTACCGCGAAGTGACGACCAAGATGATCCTCTATGCCAAGGATATCGAGACCTATCAGCATCGCATGCAGGAGGAGGCGTTGCTGCGCGCGCGTCTGGGGCGCTATGTCAGCCATAACGTGGTCGACCAGCTGATGCGCGAGCATGCCGGCCTGCCGTCGGAAAACATCTCGCGTGAGGTGACCATCCTGTTTGCCGATATCCGGTCCTTCACCAGCCTTTCCGAAAAGATGTCTCCGGAAGAGGTGGTCACCATGTTGAACGAATACTTCGACGAGATGGTCGGCATCATTTTCCGGCATCAGGGGGTGCTCGACAAATTCGTCGGCGATGAGTTGATGGCGGTGTTCGGCATTCTGGGGGATAGTGCGCAGTCCCCGGAGAACGCCATTCGAGCCGCAGTGGCGATGCAGCAGCGTCTTGGCGAGATGATGCTGGAACGACAACGGCAGATGAAGCCGGTGTTCGGTGTCGGTATCGGCATCAACACCGGGCAGGTGGTGATCGGCAATGTCGGGTCGGAGAACCGTATGGACTACACCGTGATCGGCGATGCGGTGAATATCGCTGCCCGGCTCGAACAGATGGCCGACGGCGGCGCGGTGCTGGTCGGCGAACAGACGCGGCAGCAGGTTCCCATCGGCATGCAGGTGGTGGAGAAAGGTGTACTCAAGCTCCGCAATCGCGCCGATCCCGTGAAATGCTACGAGGTGATCAGCCGGTGAGCCGGGCAGGCCTCACGATATCCGGCCGGTCGATGCGCCAAGTTGTATTGACCTCTTTTTTGTATGGCTTTAGCAACAACCTATGAGTGAAGCCTCCCGGAAAAAGCGGCTGGAGAGCGAAACGACCTATCGGGGGATCTTCAATGCCCTTGCCGAGGCGGTCTATCTGCAGGATGCCGAGGGGCGTTTCCTCGATGTCAACGATGGCGCGGTCCGCATGTATGGCTATCCGCGCGAGCGTTTCATCGGCAACACGCCGGAGTTTCTCGCCGCTCCGGGACGGAATGATCTCGCCGCAGTGGCCAGGCAAGTCAAGGCCGCTTTCGAGGGGGAACCCCAGCAATTCGAATTCTGGGGAATCGATGCGAACGGGCGTGAATTCCCCAAGGACGTCCGGCTCTATCCGGGTGACTACTTCGGTCGGAGGGCCGTTATCGCTATCGCCCGCGATACCAGCGAACAGAGAGAGGCCGATGCGAGGCTGGCGGCTAGCGAAAAAAAGCTGCGCTCCGTTGTCGAGGGCCTGCCGGTGCCGACCGCCATCTCGCATGCCGGCAACGGCGAGATCCTCTACGCCAACACGTATCTCACGTCCATGTTCGGCATGCAGGAAAGTGAGGCCGTCGGACAGAAGGCGGAGGCATTCTATTTCGATCCGGCTGATCGCCAGCTGATCGCCGAGCGGTTACGGCAAACAGGGCGGCTGGAAGGCTATGAGGTCCGGCTCAGGAAGGGCGACGGCACACCATTCTGGGTGGAAACTTCCCTGCAACCGATCGAGTACGATGGCCAGCCGGCCTGGCTGACCGTGTTGCACGATATCGACGAGCGCAAACGTTTGGACGAGATGATCCGGAATAGTGAAATGAAGTATCGTTCGCTGTTCGATCATATGCTGGACGGCTTCGCACACTGCCGGATGCTTTTCGATGGCGACGGCCGGCCGGTGGATTTCGTCTATCTGGATGTCAACCAGCGTTTCGAGGCGCTGACCGGCCTGCGCGATGTGGTTGGCAAACCGGTCAGCGAGGTGATCCCGGGTATTCGCGAATCCAATCCGGAACTTTTCGAGATTTACGGCCGTGTCGCCGCGGGTGGCGAGCCGGAATGGTTCGAGATGCATGTTGCTCCTCTCGGCATCTGGCTTGCCATCTCGGTGTACAGCCCGCAGCCGGGTCATTTCGCCGCCGTTTTCGACAACATCAGCGAGCGCAAGCTGGCCGAGATGCGGATGCGCGAGGAGAGCGAATTCCGCCGGGTACTGATCGAAGCGGCGGCGGAGGGCATCTGCATGTGGCGGATGATCGATACCTTCCCCTATGTGGAGTTCGCAGTCTGGAACCGTCGTATGCAGGAGATCACCGGTTATACGATGCCGGAGATCAATGCGCACGGCTGGTACCAGACACTCTATCCGACATCCGAGGCCCAGGCCGGTGCCCGCGAACGCATGGCGACGGTGGCGGAGGGCGGCAGCATCCACGGTTTCGAGGTCGAGGTGATCACCCGTTCCGGGCAGGAGCGGGTATTGCGGATATCATCCGTACCCGTGACCCTGGAGGGAGGACAGACCTGGGTGCTGGCCATCATGGAGGATGTGACCGAGCATCGGGAACTGGAGTCCAACTACCGACAGATGCAGAAAATCGAGGCGCTGGGCACGCTGGTCGGCGGCATCGCCCACGACTTCAACAACATCCTGGCCGGCATGCTCGGCAATATCTATCTGGCACAGACCTTTGCCGAAAACCGGCCGCAGGTCATCGAGAAGCTGGAGATCGCCGAAGCGCTCGGCTTCCAGGCCGCCGATCGCATCTCCCAGCTGCTCACCTTCGCGCGCAAGGGGCAGGTGAATATGCAGCCGCTCGACCTGAACGGCTACCTGATGGAGTCCTTCAAGCGGGGGCTGTTGTCGCTGCCCGAGAATATTCACCTGCGGCGGGAATTCGGCGACGATGTCCTGCCGGTCCGCGGCGATGCGACCCAGATCCAGCAGGTATTGATGAACCTGCTCAGCAATGCCGGCGATGCGCTGGAGGGACGGCAGGATCCGTCGGTTACCGTGCGGCTTGGCCGCTATGTGCCGGACTCCCATTTCCGCAGCGCCCAT
>DATLWR010000115.1:0-19172 GCA_035576205.1 Mariprofundaceae bacterium | reverse complement strand
ATTCAATTGCATCAGGGTACGATACGCTCGCTGGTATTTGATGGATCACGTGTAGCAGGTGTGATCGATGATCTGGGGATCAAGCATGTGGCAGGAGCTGTGGTTCTGACGACGGGAACATTTCTCGGTGGGCTGGTGCATGTGGGCGAGCAAACCATGCGTGCCGGACGCATAGGGGATTCAGCCGTCGATGGGTTGACCGACGAATTGTACAATCGGGAATTTCGTCTCGGCCGACTGAAGACGGGAACACCGCCAAGGCTGGACCGCCGTTCCATTCGTTGGGCGGATTTGGAGCAGCAGCCCGGGGAAACGGATCTGCTACCTTTTTCGGTCACGCACTCGAGAGTTGCCGAGCATCAGATGGCGTGCGCTATTACCCGTACGACCGAGGTTACGCATTCGATCATTCGGGATAATCTGTCGCGGTCGCCGATGTATTCTGGCCAGATTGCTAGTCGAGGGCCCCGATATTGCCCCAGCATTGAAGACAAGATTGTCCGTTTCGCAGATAAAAGTAGTCATCAGATATTTCTCGAGCCCGAAGGTTGGGATCACGCCGAGGTTTATCCGAATGGCATTTCAACATCATTGCCAATTGATGTGCAGTGGGCATTGGTGCGAAGCATTCCCGGATTGGAAGGGGCAGTAATTATTCGCCCTGGCTACGCCATAGAGTATGACTATGTCGATCCCACCGAGCTAAAGAATACACTGGAAACCAAGAGGATTGCAGGCTTGTTTCATGCGGGCCAAATTAATGGCACGACCGGGTACGAAGAGGCTGCAGCGCAGGGTTTGCTGGCTGGCATTAATGCTGCTGCATATGCGCGCGATCTTGAGTCTTGGGTTCCCGATCGGTCTGAGGCATATCTGGGCGTCATGGTCGACGATCTGGTTACGAAGGGTATTCAGGAACCCTACCGAATGTTTACGTCTCGCGCTGAGTTTCGTCTCAATCTCCGCGAGGATAATGCCGATCTGCGCCTCAGCCCGGCCGCCATCCGTTTGGGGGTCTATTCTGATGAGCGCAAAAGCTCTTACGAGGATAGGCTTGTAAGACTCGTACGTGCCGAGAATGCAGTGCGCGCTACAGTGATAGGTACCGGAATAGCTTGGAAAGAACGACTGAAAGATAACGGTTTGCCGGTGATTCAACAGTCGATGCAACTGGCGGCATATTGCCATCGCAATGACGTCGATGCTGAAAAGGCGCTACGGTTGTTGGCAGAGGTCAAAACGCTGAACGAACGTGATTTCACCTCGCTACTGGCAATTGTCCATTATGAGGGTTACCTGGACAAGCAAGCGCAGGATGTTGAGCGATTCCGACAGTTGGAGGCCGAAAAGATTCCAGCGACATTTGACTTCGGGCTGGTCCGGGGTCTGAGCATTGAGTGCCGTCAGCGTCTGATGGAGGCGCAACCAGCAACTTTGGGGCAGGCCTCGCGTATCTCTGGCGTCACACCAGCTGCGATTGCCTGCTTAATGATGCATTTGCGACAGGGTTGATGTCGAATGGATGACCGACAACATCAATATGTCGCAGAGGTGATGCGATTTCGAAAGGCGCTTAATCTGACCTCCATCAGCGATCCACAACTTTTCATTAAACAGTTTATTCTCCCTTCACTAGCTCTTGGACAATGGTTGCCAGATTCGGGACGACTGTTGGATATCGGTAGCGGCATGGGCATCCCGGGAATCCCGTTGTTGATCTCGAAGCCAGCCCTGCAGGGTGTACTGGTCGAAAGGAGGAAAAAACGTGCTGAGTTTCTACGCCACGTCGTTAGGAAGATGTCTTTGAATGCCGTGATTTTTGACGACGATATTAATGACTTGGACCATCTAGGCATTGATGCATGTGTAGCACGAGCCGTGACGGAACAGGAAGAGTTGCTTACTATGTGTGGACGGCACGCCAATATCGGCGCAATCGCTGTGTTGCCGGTTCCAAGCAATTCGAAGCCGGTATCCATAAAGGAATGGCGACTGGAAAATGAGCGGCGGCTGAATGAATTTGGCGATCAGTTAGTTCGTTGTTATAGATTCTGCTGACGAGGGAGGAGGTTTCACGTGAAACATCAGGGCTTGGGGGCTGTAATAGCGGTAGCCAACCAGAAAGGGGGGGTTGGAAAGACGACAACTAGCGTCAACCTTGCTGCATCCTTGGCGGCGCTCGAACATCGTGTGCTGTTGGTTGATTTGGATCCTCAGGGCAACGCTACCTCCGGCTTGGGAATCGATAAACAGCAGGTGAAAAAAGGGACCTATGACCTGTTAATGGGTGAGGCAGGGCTAGCTGAATCCATCATATCGACAAATTGTGAGGGACTATTTCTTGTCCCAGCCAGTATGGATCTGGCAGGGGCAGAGATCGAACTCGTGGGAGCGCAAACACGGGAACATTGTCTGCGAAAAGCTTTTGCAGAATACACCGGCAAACCATTTGGGCACGTGATTATCGACTGCCCTCCAGCCCTCAATCTACTGACGATCAATGCTTTGACTGCCGCAGACCGTGTACTGATTACATTACAAACAGAATTCTATGCGATGGAAGGCCTGACTCAGTTGATGGATACAATTCGGAGAATCAGGCAGGGGTTGAACCAATCCTTGGCTATTGACGGTATCTTGCTGACCATGGTGGATCGCAGAAACAATCTCTCTGTGCAGGTCGAAGAGGATGTCCGACGCTATTTTGGCGCACAGGTTTACAAGAACGTTATCCCAAGAAACATCCGGCTTTCGGAAGCCCCAAGCTTCGGCGTACCAGTCCTGCACCATGATGTGCGCTCATCGGGAGCCCAAGCGTATCTGGCGGTCGCGCAGGAAATGATTCAACGGAATGCAAGTTAAGGAGATTGGCATGACACACGCGACAAAGAAAAGAGGGCTCGGAAGGGGACTGGATGCACTCCTTTCAGATACACCTACGCCGGAGGTTTTGAAGCAGTCCTCACTGATCCCGCTATCGAAAATCCGTCCAAACCGTTATCAGCCGCGTACCCATTTTGCGGCAGAGGAGTTGCAGTCTCTGACTGATTCCATACGGCGGGAAGGCGTCCTGATGCCGATTCTTCTGCGCCCAAGCGAGGACGGATACGAACTAATTGCCGGTGAGAGACGCTGGCGTGCTGCCCAGGCCGCTGGCTTGCTCGAAATTCCGGCAGTAGTGCGGGATGTCGATGACTTGCAGGCTTTGGAACTCGCCATTATCGAGAACGAGCAGCGCGACAACCTGACCTCTATTGAATCAGCCAGGGCCTATAGCCGCATGATGGTGGAGTTTGGCTGCACACAACAGCAAGTATCGGAAAAGATTGGAGTATCGCGTGTTCAGGTGAGTAATATCATTCGTCTACTGCAGTTGCCAGAGAAATTGCAGTCCTTGATCGAGAACCGGGAATTGAGTATGGGTTTGGCACGTCCGCTGGTCGGATTACCCGATAAGATTGCCGAAAGGCTGGCAAGCCATGCAATAGAGCAGGGCTGGAGTGCCCGCCAGATGGAAAAAGAGGCCAAGAGGGCAGCCAAGGATGTTCCAGCCAAGGCGTCCGTAAAAAAGACCGATGCCGACGTGGCTGCATTGCAGGAGGAGCTGACCCGGAAGCTCGGTTTACCAATCGAACTGACTTGCAAAAAGAATGGCTCCGGAGAACTTCGTATTCGCTATACCAGGCCGGAGGAGCTGGATGGTGTGCTGAAAAAGCTGCGGTCCTGATGCGGGTCAACGGCAAAGATTACTGGGCCGTTAACTGGCAGTTGGATGCTGGCGGAGTCGAGTGGATCGACCAGCAGCGATTGCCGTACGAATTTATTCAACGTATCAGCCAAAACCCTGAGGATGTCGCGGTCGCCATCGAAACGATGCAAGTGCGTGGTGCACCGACGATAGGAGCAGCGGCCGCATACGGACTTGCATTGGCATGGTCTGTGGATCGAGCGCGATATATTGGGCATTGGTTGCCGAGATTTCGTTCTACTCGGCCGACGGCTGTAAATCTTTTCCATGCCTGCAATCGAATGCAGGCATTTGCCGAAAGCGAACCGAATAAGACACAAATGGTGGAGTTTGCAACGGCATATGCCCAATCCGAGGTGAACGCCAACCAGCGTATGGGTGAACATCTGGCAGGATTGCTAGCGATAGGTCAAAGACGGATTCTGACACACTGCAATGCTGGTTGGTTGGCGGCTGTGGATTGGGGAACTGCGACATCCGGTATTTACCAGTTGGCTCGAGCCGGTGAATCACCATTCGTTTGGGTCGATGAGACCAGGCCGAGACTACAGGGGGCACGGCTAACGGCATGGGAGCTTGGCCAGGAAGGCATAAATTGCATGCTTCAGGTGGATAGTGCTGCGGCATGGAGAATGGCCATGGGTCAGGTGGACGCCATTGTCGTAGGTGCAGATCGGATAGCGAAAAACGGTGATATTGCTAACAAGATAGGAACGTATTCGCTTTCACTGGCCGCAAAAGAGCATGGGGTTCCCATGTATGTAGCCGCTCCAAGCAGCACCTTTGATGCAGGTATATCAAGTGGTGATGAAATTCCTATCGAGGAGCGCAAGGCGAAAGAGGTACAGTGGGCGGATGGCGTAGATATTGATGGCCAGATTCATTTGATACGAATCACTGCACCGGGAATCCCTGCCAGTAACCCTGCCTTTGATGTTACTCCGTATGGCAATGTTACGGGAATCGTCAGTGAAAAGGGGATGTGGCAGCCGCAGTATGCGTAAAACGATACTTATTAACATTCTTGTTGTTGTCATTCTGATGCCATTGACGGCCACAGCTCAGGAGATCATTCGCAGCATACATATTGAGGGTACTAAACGGACGGAAGCCCGGACTATCTTGCGCGAGTTGCCATTCGCAGAGGGTGATAGCTGGAAAAATGAATGGCAAGAACTAGCCGAACGTCGGCTACGCAACACTGGCCTGTTTAGCGAGGCACACGTATCAGCACCCGATACTGATGGCGTAGTTAACATACTGGTGCGGGAACGTTGGTCGATTTGGCTACTTCCGACCGCCTCCCGCAAGGATAACGGAGAATCGACAGCAGGCTTAACGCTTGATGACTACAACCTTTGGGGGCTGGGACATCATCTGCATGTATCAGCTATCCGGAATACCGGCAAGAATTTCAGCACCAACCAAGGGACAACAACCTACGGTTTCGGTTATGGCTGGCGACGTATAGGCGATTCCAAGCTGAGTGCAGATGCGAGTGCGTCATCCGGATCCAGTGTGTTTACCACCTATCAGAATGGAATTTCAACGGCACAATACATTCAGGATGGTAATAGCAGCGCCCTAATATTTTCATATGCATTGGGTCCTGTGCCAGGGGAAGGATGGGGAGTTCGACTTGGGTATACCGCCACAAACACAACATATCGTCTGATTTCCGGGACACCGCAACCGGATGTACAAACACAACGTGAAAGGACTTTAGTTACTGGGGTCAGTTACGCTCAGGTAAATGATCATATCACCTGGTTTACAGGAACGGCTTTTGATTACGGATTATCTATTTCGCATAGAGCATTAGGTTCCAGTTACGATGTCTATAGCCAGACCATCTCCTTTCGTACTTATGTGCCTTATAACGAAGAAAACACATTCAACACTCGTCTGAATGCGGGCATTGTAACAGGCAATGTACTGCGCGATGCGTTATTTGATATCGGAAACAGAAATGGCATCCGGGGTTATTATCCGGGTGAAGTTCAAGGAACTGCATTTATATATGGAACGGCGGAATGGCGGTACCTGTTGGAACAAGGCTCGAATGTACAGTTGGTGGCTTTCACTGATGTAGGGTATGTCAACAACCGTGGCGGGAAGCTGTATGGTCAGCCAGTCATCGCGGGAGCCGGGACGGGCATCCGCTGGACATTGCGATGGCTGGTGAACGGTACGATCAGGGGGGACGCGGCATATGGATTCGCTACACACAAATGGCGTTTCTACCTGGGGACTGGCCAGGCATTCTAGACCCATCTAAGCAGTAGTTTTGGCTAAGTCGCTGATTTTTGCTTAGTATTCGGCATGCGGAGTGGTCCAGATGGTCGCGGCGGGGAAACCTGTCGAGGAAAGTCCGGGCTGCACAGGGCAAAATGCCGGATAACGTCCGGCGGGGGTGACCCCGGGAAAGTGCCACAGAGAACAAACCGCCGCAGAATGCTGCGGTAAGGGTGAAACGGTGTGGTAAGAGCGCACCGCCCCAGCCGGTAACGGATGGGGGCACGGTAAACCCCATTTGCAGCAAGGCCACATAGGGAAGCGTCAAGCGTGGCCCGCGCGTGCTTCCGGGTAGGCTGCTCGAGCTTGCCAGCAATGGCAGGCCTAGATGAATGATCATCACTTCGACAAGAAGAACAGAACCCGGCTTACAGGACCACTCCGCACTTGTTGTCCCTTTGTCTAAGCTGGCATCAGACGCTAGCGTTGTTTCATCGGGGGTACTGCGATGAGTCTGAGTTTTTCAGATGCGGCCAAGGCTAAAAAACTTAGAGAGTTTTTTGCCCAACATGGCCGTATTTATATCGTTGTGAATGCCACGAACGATGATGTACAGATTCCAGAACATTTTCGCGGCGATCCGGCCTTGCGCCTGGTACTGAACAGCCGCATGCCGCAGCCGATCTACATTAGGGATGATGCCGTCGATTCCGATCTTTCGTTCTCCGGGCAGATATATGCCTGCCACATTCCGATGCACGCCATTTGGGCGGCATATCTCCCCGAAGGCGATCTGGAGCAAGGCATAGTCTGGGATAACGACGTGCCGGAGATGATACGCAGTATCGTGCAGGCAGTCCGCGGCATGCAGAACCACGAGGAAATTGAGACGTCTGACAACGGAGAGGAAACGCAACCATCGAGCAGGGAAGAGGTCTTGCCGGAGGGTAGACGGGTTGGACATTTACGGGTGATCAAATGATACGTCGCTGGTTGATATTTGTGACAGCGTTACTGCTGTCGGCTCAGGCTTTTGCACAGGACGTGCGTTACGAAGTCGATGTGTTGCCGGATACCGGAAAAGGTGAAACTGTAGCTACGCTGCACGCCAACATCTCCTTGGCAGTGGAGCACGCATTGCCATTATTGTGGGGACGCTTGCTGACCGCGGAGGAAATCTCGAATCTGCCGCAAGATGTGCGCGGTATTCAGTTTCTGCAACGAGTTATTCCTACGTCTACAGGCGTCAAGGTGATTTTCGATGAAGGGCGAGTCAGCAAATTTCTCGATGACCAGAAGGTATTGCAGACAACCACAGCGGCGGAAAGTCCAGTCGGCGGTGGCGCCGGAGAGCCCATAACCCATACCGGACTGGATCTGGATTTGACAATCAATCGTACAGCAACGCTGCCTGAACAGGTTCTGCTCGAAAGCGATTTGCGTAGCGATCCGCGAGTCGCTTCACTGACGCCATATTGGTTGAATGCGAATATGTGCAAATATCGCCTGCGCCTGAAGATCGCGGATGACAGTTGGGTGCCTTTATGGTTTGCCCAACATGGCCTGCAAGTTACGCCGCTTCCTGAAGGGTGGGAAGTTCATTGATGCATGGCCGTATCCTGAGCATTCCGAATCTTCTGACGCTTGCACGGATATTGCTTACACCGTTTATTGTATATGCCATCGTTGATAACCGGCCGGTATTGGCATTGCTGCTGATGGGGGTTGCTGGATTCACAGATATGCTCGATGGTGCGATCGCACGCTACTTCAATCAGCGCAGTACCGTCGGCGCCTATCTGGATCCGTTGGCAGACAAACTGATGCTGATCAGGACCATTGTCACACTGTTCCTGCTGGGCAGCATTCCGCTATTTCTGTTTCTGGCGGTTATTTTTAGGGATGTAGTTATTGTCGTGGGCGCAATCGTTTACGAGTTGGTGACGCACAAGCTGGAAATGCAGCCAACCCTGACATCGAAAGCGACGACCTTCATGCAGATCATGCTGGTGCTTGTCAGTCTGGCAAATAGTGCATGGGGTGTCCCACCCACGCTTAACTATTCGGTGATCTGGATGACTTTTGGACTGACATGTATCTCCGGCCTGCAATATATGGTCGTCTGGCTGAGCAAAGCGGCAACATCGGAACAGGGCTGATGCGGCAACAACGGCTCGGTCTGAATATTCCTCGGCAATTCAACTATGGCGATTGGGTTCGTCATCCTGGCGTTGAACGGGCCGTAAGCCGTCTGGCGCTCTGGCTCGTAGAAGGAGGCAGGCTATGGCTGCGTTCCTCTGATGTGGCCGGAAAGACGCATTTGTTGCATGCCCTTCAACAGGAGCATCCTCGCCTGGGCGTTGTCCAGGTCGGAGATGCGGGCGGCATGTCGTCATTGCAACAGGTGGAGCAGTGGGTTCGGCAACTGGAAGGCAAAGCCTTCTGGGCGGCGGATGTTCAGGCTGGCCCCTTGGCTCAGGCGTCGGCACTGGCGTTATTCCATCTGCTGGAGCGGGCAAGGGACCGGAACCGACCGATACTGGTAGCCTGGCGTTGTGAAACAACGGAGCTGACTTTGCCCGAACTTCGAAGCCGACTGCATGCCATGGAACATGTAGATATGTCTGCACCGGACAGAGACACGGATTTGCTGGCAGTCCTGAATTCCGTTGCGTCCACCATGCAGTGGCAGATACCTGAGGGAGCGCTTGAGGCGCTCACGCGCTTTTTGCCCCGCGAACTCGAAGTCCTGTTGCAGGCATTACGGATTCTCGACGAACAACATGCTGTCGGAAGCAGGAAGCGGGTAACCCGGACCTGGGTACTGGAACAGCTCGAACAGACGGGGTTGGTACGTGCCTCGGGAGTTGCTGCCTAAGCTGCCGGCATGGAAGCCTTGGCTGCTTCGGCTGGATAGGTAGCCAGTCGCTTTCGCCAACCTGCCAGCCAACGCTTCTCATCCCGCTCGGCTGGGGATAGCTGGACCCTGCGCGTCAGCACGACATCGGCAGCGCGGGCAAATTCCTGAATCGCCTCCACACCGATGCTTTCGCCCTGCATCTCGGCCAGAACCTGAAGCAGTCCCCATCCGCGACCTTGGTAGCGTTCGACAGGAGCGGTTCCTTCACCCTTGAAATTCACATAATCCGTCAGTACATAGTTACCCATGGGGGAGAGGCGCACACGTTCATATTGCTGTAGCAGGTGTTCACGTGCGAAGTCCGGCGAAGCCGCAAGGACCTTCGGAAATGCGGCCGCCGCCCGCTCCTGCATGAATGCGGCCTGCAGGGGCATGGTTTGTTGCAGAAGCTGACGCAACTCATTCATGGTTGCCTCGTTCTGCGCTGCGATAAACGCTTGCCGGTCCGGCCACGGGCAGCCATGCGCTTTTGCAAGCCAAGCTGGCAGGGTGACGCCACGTGTTGTCAGATAGTCGAGAAGTTGCGGAAAACTTTCCAGAAAGTGTTTGTTTTCTGAAGTCGTTCCGACCGGATACCAGATGAAATGTCCGATGCCGAGGGAAGCAAACTCCTCGCCGTGATTCCAAGACGTCAGGCAGCTGAGTTGTTCGCCGCATTCGTTACTGAAGATCAATTCGGCTGTTCGGTTTGACTGAGCCGGGATCTGAGGCGGTTCGCTTTGCCGGCTGCAGCCGGCAGCAAAAGCGCAGAACAAGAGTACCGGGAGAATAACCAAATGCTTCATCGTCTTCCCGCCAGCATCAACGCGACACCAACGATATTGATAACCAGCAGTTCGAGCAACAGCAGCTGGATGTCGAGATGATCCCGAACCGGCAGGCCGCGACCGAAGGCTTCCACGATATTGCCGCCGATAAAGCCCCAACCGCGTTGGCCCATCATGCTGTAGGGTGGATAGACAATGGCCGCAATAGTGCCGGCCACGCAAATCAGAAAACCAAATCTCTTCATACCTTCCTCCATACGTCCAGATCGGCCAATGCACGTTCCGATACTTGCAACCGCCGTTCGGCCTTGCCAAGACGCCGCTTGCCGTCCTTGTGGGGGCCCGGCGGCAGCAGGCCGAAGTTGATATTCATCGGCTGGAAATCCTCCAGACACGTCTGCGAGATGTGAGCCAACAGGGCGCCATGTGCTGTCGTTTCCGGTGGCGCCGCAGGTTCCCGGCCTTCGGCCAGCTCGGCAAGGAAGCGGCCCGCCATGAGCCCCATGGCCGCCGATTCGACATAGCCTTCGACCCCCGTGATCTGCCCGGCAAACAGGATACGGGGCTCGCTGCGCAGCCGCAGACAGCCGTCGAGTAGCGCCGGGGATTTGATAAAGGTATTGCGGTGCAGGGATCCCAGACGGAAGAACTCGGCATTCTCCATGCCGGGAATCATTCGGAAAACGCGTTTCTGTTCGCCATAGGTCATTTTGGTCTGGAAGCCTACCATGTTCAGCAAACTGCCCATGCGATTGTCACGTCGCAGTTGCACCACGGCGTGAAAGCGCTCGCCGCTGACCGGATGCTCCAGTCCGACCGGCTTCATCGGGCCAAAGCGGGGCGTGTCGCGACCGCGTTCGGCCATCACCTCGATCGGCATGCAGCCCTCGAAAAACGGGACATTCTCGAATCCCTTGAAGGCAACCTTTTCAGCAGCCAACAGCGCATCGATAAAGGCCTCGTACTGCGCCTGGTTCATCGGGCAGTTCAGGTAATCTCCAGCCGAGCCTTCGGCGACATTCTTGTCGTAGCGCGATTTCCAGTAGGCGATATCCATATCAATGCTTTCGGCATCGATGACCGGCGCGATGGCATCGAAAAAGCTCAGCTGCGATTCGCCTGTCAGGCGGGCTATCTCGGTATACAGGGAATCCGAGGTCAGGGGGCCGGAAGCGATGAGGACGAAGCCGTCTGGCGGAATTTCGGTAACTTCGCCGCTGACCCATTCGACGTTGGGCTCATTGCGCAACGCTTCGGTGACCAGGACGGAAAATTGTTCGCGGTCCACGGCCAGCGCCGTGCCGGCCGGGATGCGTGCGGTATCGGCCGATCGCATGATCAGCGAGTCGAGCCGCCGCATCTCTTCGTGCAGCAGCCCGACGGCATTTTCGAGATGATCGGCACGGAAGGTATTGGAACAAACCAGTTCGGCGCAGTCGCCGGTCTTGTGAGCTGGGGTCATGACGGCCGGACGCATTTCGTGCAGCCGGACGCGAATACCGCGCCGGGCAAGTTGCCAGGCGGCTTCGGAGCCGGCGAGGCCAGCTCCGATGATGGTGACGGTAGGGGTGTGGTGCATGCCCAGAAGCTGGCCATGGCCTTGACGCTAGGCAAGTCCGGTTCTACACATTTGAATATGCGACGATCCTTGCCTTACCTGCTCTGCATGCTCATTTGCGCCGTTGTGCCGGCCCATGCCGCCGAAAAGGGCGTGGAAGGGACGAGAATCACCTTGTCGGCTACGGCTTCCGAAGCCGTTCCCAACGATGAAATCGTGGTCTCTTATCGAATCGAGGCCAAAGGGGCGAATGCACGGCAGCTGCAGCGTCAAGTCAACGAGATTGCGGCGAAGGTGGCAGAGCGGCTGAAAAAGGAAAAGGTCAAACACACGACCACCAACCGCACGCTTTCACCGGTCTGGGATTCCGGCCTGTTCAGCACCAAACAGTGGGAAATGACACAGAGTGGAAGCATCGAAACCCAGGATATCGATGCCGTAGCTGGCTGGCTGGCCGATATCGAGACCGATGGGGCCAAACTGGACGGTTTGCAGTTCCAGGTCAGCGATGCGCATCGAAAGGAAGTGGAAGGGCGCTTGCGTGACCAGGCCATTCATGATTTTCGTGCCAAGGCCGCGCGCATTGCATCCGCGCTTGCCGCCAAGACATTCCGCATTATCGACATGAATACCAGTGCGAGTGGGGACGTCAGGCCGATGCAGATGCGGGAGAGCTATGTTGCGAAGTCGATATCTTCCGCCCCCGCCCTGACTGCGGGTGAAAGCCGGATCGAGATATCGGTGTCGGGCAGTATCGAAACCCCGTTCAGGGATTTTTCGGCAGAATAGCTTTCTCGAAGTTCAGAAGTTTGGATTTCCACTCCGTGCCGGCTGAAAATCCACCAAGCCCGTGCGCACCGATCACCCGGTGGCAGGGAATAAGGATTGGCAACGGGTTGGCACCGAGGGCCTGACCGACAGCACGCGGCGACGATGCGAGTTGCCGGGCAAGCTCGGCGTAGGTGATCACGCGGCCCCGCGGAATCGCAAGCAGCGCCTTGCGCAGCCTGGCCTGAAATTCCGAGCGGGGCGCATCCAGCTCGGGGAGGGGAAGGTTCTGGCCGGCGAAGTAGCCGCGCAACCAGATGGCCACCGGATGGTTCGGCGAACACAATGGTGCATGAGTCTCTTCCAGCAGCAGACGAACGCAGGAACTGCCCGCTAGCTCGAGCCCCAGCGTGCCGAGCGGTGAGCGGTAGCTGAATACGGTGGTTGGGGCGTGCAAGCGTGCGGTCATTATCCGAGAGTATAGCGCATGGATTGGAGCCTATTCATTTCAGCCCTGATTTCGGCCACGCTTTTTCCCGGGGGATCCGAGGCGTTGCTGCTCTATCGATTGCACGAAGGCGGCAATGCCGTGTCGCTGGTTCTGGTCGCTACGGCAGGCAATGTGCTCGGAAGCCTGATCACCTATGGTATGGGGAGGCTGGGAAACGAGGCGGTGCATCGCCGCTGGCTGCGGATGTCGCCGAAAGATATCGAACGCGCCGAACAGTGGTTCGGCCGCTATGGACAGCCGGCTCTGCTATTCGCCTGGCTGCCTATTGTGGGTGATCCGCTTTGTCTGGTGGCAGGGCTGCTGCGAAGCCATCTGCTGCTGTTTCTGGTGCTGGTTACGGCAGGCAAGCTGGCCCGCTATACCGTCCTGGCTTGGGCATTCTTGTAAGGCTGGCAGAGCCACGTATTGCTTCGGCAGCCTGCCGGCCTGTTGAAGCAGGGAGGAGTTTCGCGGCCCTAGGGATTCAGCATGCTGCCCAGCTGGGGCAGTAGCTTCAGCAGAAGATCCGCGAACAATACCAGCGATACGGTCAGCACCAGTGTCGGCACGGCGATGATGACAAGAGCGGTGGATTCCTTGACCTTCACATTCGCTACCAGGGCGAGCCAAAGCAGGTAGAGATTCCACAGGCTGGCGACAATACCGAGCACCGGCACGAAACCGAGCACCATGGGAACGGCGGCGTAGGCCGACAACTGGAAGGCATTGATGGGGTTCAGTTTCTGCTGGCCGAATGTACGCACGGCCCAGCTGAGATAGGAGGCCCAGAGACGGTAGCAGATCAGCAGCGTGCCCCAGATGAACGGCAGCAGGAAGATCAGAACGAAACCGATAAAGGGAACGCTGATCGCCGCAGCGGCAAGAATGATCAGGGAAAGAAGTCCGAAGCCATCCCTGTAGAAGCCGGTTTTCGGCATCTGCTCGAAGGTGGCGCGCGGTTCCATAATCACGGCCTTGCATGCCGGGATGAGCGTTTCGGTCATGCGGTTGATGTTGAAATAGATCATGTCATGCCTCCGGAATTTGAGCAGACAGCATCATTGGGTGCACCCGGCAGGTATGCAAGTGCTATCTCACCACCCCCATCCAGAGCGGCAGCGTTAACAGCGACAGGGCGGTGGAGACCGTTACGGCTTCGGCATACAGCGAGGCATCGAGCTTGAAGCGATCGCAGATCACCAGCCCCAGCACCATGCTAGGCATCGCCGCTTCGATGATGGCGGGGCCGAGCATGCGATCCGGCATGCCGACTCCCAGGCAGGCGGCCCAGGCGATCAGTGGCATGATGAGCAGCTGAATCGCCAGCACCGGCAACAGCACCGGCAGCCGGCCTGCCCAGCCGGTCTGCCAGCGCAGTGCCATGCCGACCGACAGTAGCATCAGCGGCACGACAGCCGAGCCAAGCGTGGCAAGCGATTCATCCAGCCAGGCGGGCATAGGGACATGGCTGGCGCTCAGCATCAGGCCGGCAACAGCAGCCCAAACCGGCGGCACGCGCAACAGGCCGACGAAGGGATGTTCTTTGCGGCCGGCGCTGCCGTAGTGGCGGGCCACCATGATGCCGACCGTGAACAGCAGTGGCGTACTGGCCAGCAGGTCGAAATGAATGGCGACCATTTGCGACCACGGGCCGAAGGTTTGCGTGAGTACGGGCAAGCCCAGATAGGTGAAATTGCCAAAGGCCGAGGCCAGGAGCAGCGCACCGATTGCACGCTTTGCACTCGCTTCCCCCATAAAGGCGGACACCAGCCAGCCGTTGCCATAGATCAGCAATGCGGTCAGTAGTGACAGCAGGACGCTTAAGGCCGCAACGACCGGGATACGGATGCTGTTGAGGTCGATCGGGGTCTGCCAGAGCACATGGACCACCAGCGCCGGCAGGAAAATCTGGTAGACCGCCTGCGCCAGATGACTGCGGATAACATCCGCGTCCTTGCCGCCAAGCAGCAGTCGCCAGACGACTCCGGCGAGGATGATGGCGGCCATGCCGAGGAGAATGCTGAGCACGGCGTGCATGCTAGCCGCATCAGAAGTTACGAACTACCGGATATCGAATGCATTCGTTAGGGTGGCGGCAATTCGACAGCGGGGGCATCGATGGCGCTCTGGGAGCGATTGCGCAAGTGGCAGGTGAAGGTGCAAGGCTGGCTGCATGGCCAGGATGCGCTGTATCTTGTATTGCTTGCCGTACTGGTCGGTGTCCTGGCCGGTTACGCGGCGCTGCTGCTTCGTTCGGGTATCGAATGGGTGAGCCTGTTGTGGACCGGCGACCGCACCTGGGATGCCGCCATGCAGTCGCTGCCCTGGTATGTCTATATCGTTGCGCCGACGGTCTCCGGCCTGCTCGTTGGCTGGTTCCTGGCCCGCATCCTGCCGGCCGGCGAAGTACGCGATATTGCCGGCGTGCTGGCCGATCTGGTGCAGCAGAAGGGTCGCATCAACAGGAAACTGATGGCAACCGAATCGGTCGGCACGGCCATCGCCATCGGTGGTGGTGCCAGTCTCGGCCGTGAAGGCCCGACGGTGGCGTTGGGTGCGGTGATCGCTTCGGAAATCGGCGACCGGCTGGGACTGACCGAACAGCAGATCCGCACCCTGATCGGTTGCGGCGTGGCTGCCGGTATCGCCGCATCGTTCAACACACCGATCGCCGGCGTGCTGTTCGCGCTGGAAGTGATCCTGGCCGACTACACCATTGCGACCTTCAGCCCGATCGTGATCTCCTCGGTGATCGCTACTGTCATCACCCGTTCCGAGCTCGGCAATTTCCCGGCATTCACGATTCCCGAATTTCAGCTGATTAGCGGCTGGGAAATCCTCGCCTACCTGGTGATAGGCATCATCTGCGGTCTGGTCGCAACTGTGCAGATCAAGTCGATGGCACCGGTGAGGCGCTGGTTTGATACGACGATCCCGAACCGGATATACCGGCCGGCCGTGGCAGGCCTCATGGTCGGTGTGATGGGACTGGTATTGCCGCAGGTGATGTCGATCGGCTACGGCACGGTCGAATCCATGATGCTGGAACGAGTCGACCCGCAGGTGCTCGGCACCATGCTGCCGATCGCCGGCTTCTTGCTGCTGATACTGGCCGGCAAACTGGTCGCCACGGTCATTTCCGCCGCGGCCGGCATGCCCGGCGGCCAGCTCGGTCCGACGCTGTTTCTCGGCGCGACGATCGGGGCACTGTGCGGCGGCGTGGTACACGTCTGGTTTCCGGCCTACACGGAGAGCTACGGTGCCTATGCGCTGGTGGCCTGCGGTGCGATGACTGCCGCAGCGCTGCAGGCGCCGATCACCACGATGCTGATGATTTTCGAAATGACCGCCGACTTCCACATCATGCTGCCGCTGATGGTGGCCTGCAGCGTGGCCGCCATGATCAAGCGCGTATTCGGCCGCGAGTCGGTCTTTACCGAGGTGCTGGAGGAGCGGGGTATCGAAACGGGTTGGGGCCGGGAACAGTCGTGGATGCGGGCGGTGAAGGTGAGCCAGATTCCCTGGCGCTCGATCCCCAGTGTGGCGGAGTTGGCGAAACTCGATGAGGTGAAGCGCGAATTCATCTCCACCGGCAAGGGTGTCGTGCAGGTCGTCGATGCTGACGGACTGATGGTCGGCCTCGTCACCTTTGCCGACCTGCAGCAGTGGCTGCTCGATCCGACGCTCGACCATCTTGTGACCGCTGCCGAAATGATGAACCGCAACGTGCGGGTGATCTCGGAGAACGGCAGCCTGCTGGAGGCGATCCGCGTCTTCGACAAGGAGAGTTTCGAGCAGATGCCCGTCGTGTCGGCCAAGGAGCCACGCCGAGTACTTGGCGTGCTGGCGCGCAATGCGGTGTTTTCCACCTACCACACGCTGATCGTCAAGCATGGCGAGGGGGCTGGCGAAACGCGTGGCTGAGCTGAACGCCGCCCAGCAACAGGCCGTCGAGGCGGCTGGCGGACCGCAGCTGATTCTCGCCGGCGCCGGTTCCGGCAAGACCCGCACCATCGTCCATCGTATCGGCCACCTGATCGCCGAGCGAGGCGTCGCCCCGCATCGCATTCTGGCCGTGACCTTTACCAACAAGGCGGCGGCCGAGTTGAAGAGCAGGCTTAGCATGCTGATCGGCGACGACGGCGGTGGCGTGGTCTCCGGAACCTTCCATTCGATCTCGCTGCGTTTCCTGCGCCGTTATGCCGAGGCGCTCGGTTTCCCGCGCAGCTTCCAGGTGATCGACGCCGACGACCAGAAATCGCTGGTCAAGCGCATCCTGAAGAACCGCAACATTGCGGCGGAAAGGTTGCATCCCTCCTTCCTCGCCGGCTGGATCGAGCACTGTAAGCATGCCGGCATTACCGCCGAGGCGGCACCCGAGCAGATGTGGAGCGGCATCGACCTGCGCGAACTGTATCGTGAATACCAGGCGGAGCTCCGGCGTTTGGAGCGCATGGACTTCTCCGACCTGATTCTCAATTGCGTAACGTTGCTCCGGGATCACCCGGATGTGGCGGCGGCGATGAAGAGCCGCTTCGACCACGTGCTGGTCGACGAGTATCAGGACACCAACCCGGTGCAGCACGAGTGGCTGACGCTGCTGTGCGCCGACCACCGCAACCTTACCGTGGTGGGAGACGACGACCAGAGCATCTACGGCTGGCGCGGCGCCGACGTGCGCCACATCCTCGATTTCGAGCTGCTCTGGCATGGCGCCGGCATCCATCGCCTGCAGGAGAATTACCGTTCCAGTGCGGCGATCCTGAAGCTCGCCAACGCCATCATCCACGAAAACCCGGATCGCCACGACAAGCAGCTGGTCGCCACACGCGAGGAGGGCGACACGCCGGAGTGGCAGGTTTGCAACGACGAATACGATGAGGCCCGGCGGATTGCCGGGCTGATCCGGCAGCGCCGGGCGAAGGGGGTGCCGCTCTCCGAGATCGCCGTGCTCTACCGCTCCAACCGCCAGTCGCTGCCCATCGAGCAGGTGCTCAGAGAGGAGAACATCCGTTATCGCGTTATCGGCGGCGTCGGCTTCTTCGAACGTCTGGAGGTGAAAGATGCGCTTGCCTTCTGGGCGCTGCTGAACAAATGCGCCGACGGCATGCATCTCTTGCGCATCGCCAACAAGCCGAAGCGCGGCATCGGCGCCAAGGGGCTGGAGCAGGTGGCCGGGCAACTGGCGGGTTCCGGGCTGCGCGTTGCCGATTGGCTGGATCTGCTCGTCACGGGTGATGTTGGGGGCCCGGCCGGCAAGCTGGCGCCGCTGGCTGTGCTGCTGGCGAGGCTGCGGCCGGAGGCCGAACAGCAGCCGGATCGTGGTCTGTGGCCGCTGCTGGAGCAGAGCGGTTATCTCGAGAGCCTGCAGGCGATGGGGCAGCTGGAGGCGGAGAGCCGCATCGAGAACCTGCGCACCCTGCAGGGCTACATCGAGCTGGTGATGGCCGAAGGGGTAACCCCGATCGAGTTTATGGATCGCGCTGCGCTGCTGCAGAGCGGTGAAGAGGACGATGACGACGATGCCGAGGCGGTGGCGCTGATGAGCCTGCACCGTGCCAAGGGCCTCGAATTCGATACGGTGATCCTGGCCGGCGTCGAGGAAGGTTTGCTGCCGCACCAGCGGGCGCTGGACGAGGGCGAGGCGGGCATCGCCGAGGAGCGTCGGCTGTTGTACGTCGGCGTCACGCGTGCCCGCAACCGCCTGCTGCTGACTTCTGCGCGTCTTAGAAGAGTGTTCGGCGATATGCAGTACCCGCTGCCCAGCCGCTTCATCGCCAAGCTGGAGCCGGATGTGCTGCAGCGGGAGACGCCACCGGCAGTCGCCGCGCCTGCACCCGAGGCACAAGGCGGGCTTAATATCGGCAGCAATGTGCGCCACCCTACCTTCGGAGAGGGGGTGGTGCTGGGGGTGGAGGGCAACGGCGATGCCATGCGCGTCACCGTGCAGTTTCGTGTCGCCGGCGTGAAACGGCTGATGCTCAAGTATGCCGCCCTGCAGCTGATCTAGGAGGAAAGCATGTCCGTTATCATCTATCACAATCCGCGTTGCTCGAAATCCCGGCAGGCACTGACGTTGCTGGAGCAGGAGGGGATTCAGCCTGTGGTGATCGAATATCTCAAGACTCCTCCCAGCGCGGCGGAACTCGATCGCATCCTCACTGCACTCGGCAGGCAGCCGGAGGAGCTGCTGCGCAAGGGCGAAGATGAATACAAGGAACACTTCAAGGACAAGAGCCTGAGCCGCGCGGAGATGATCGCGCTGATGGTGAAACATCCTAAGGTGATCGAGCGACCGATCGTTGTGAACGGCGACAAGGTCGCCCTTGGCCGGCCGCCGGAGGATGTGCTGGAAGTGATCTGACGGGGGTAAGCGCTACCCCGGCCGGCCGAGCGCTTTGGCCATGCACTGGGCACTGGTCGGGCAGAGGCGACTGAACTCGGCCGTGTTGGCAATCGGCGCCGGTACAGTTTCCCGGCCAAGCGTGTGGTAGCTGTGCGCGGCGAAGAAGCCGGCGGCATCGGTGGTCAGCAGATAAAGCGCGCGTACATCCAGTTGCCGGGCCAAATCCTCCGCTGCGGCAAGCAGGCGGTTGCCTACACCATGCCGCCGGAATGCGGGTTGCACGACCAGCGAGCGGAGCAAGGCACATGGCGGGTAGGGTTCCAGGCCGATACAGCCGATG
>DATLWR010000114.1:0-2248 GCA_035576205.1 Mariprofundaceae bacterium | reverse complement strand
GAGCATCTGGAATTCGTAGACCTCCGGCCTGAGCCGCATCGCCTCGATCTGCGCCATGGCAACAGCCAGGCTGCGCACATTGTGGCCGGCGATGGCGGGCCGCACGGCATGATGGTTCTCGAGCAGCAGGGAAAGGCAGCGCTCGTAGCTGCGATCGGTCTCCGCCTTGCTCTCCCAGACCGGAGAGGGCCATCCCTCGCGGCGGGCGATGACGGTTTCGGTATCCCAGTAGGCACCGCGCACCAGCCGCACATGGACCGGCGCGGCGCGTTTGACGGCCCAGTCGATCAGTTCGGCGAGATCGGCCTCGCATTCGCGCAGGTAGGCCTGCAGGGCGATACCGCAGCTTCCGCAATCCCGGAACTCCGCTTCGTCGAGCAGATCGCGGAAGACGCGCAGCGTCGTCGCCTTGTGGTCGTAGTGCTCCATGTCCAGTGTCAGGCTGCCGCCGTATGCCAGCAGCGCTCGCAGGATCGGCCGCAGCCGGTCGCGGATACGGATCGAGCTGCGCGCTTCGGTCAGCGGCGTCAGCTGCGAATCGAGCGCCGAAGCCTTCAGCGACAGACTTAATGGTGTGCCGGCTTGTTGCATGCGCGGGCCGAGCGCTTCGATCAGCGCGAGGTAGCGCTGCTGGTAGGCGTCCGCCTCGGCCTCGGAGCGGACATCCTCGCCCAGCAGGTCGAGGGTGGCTTGGCGGCCGGAGCGCTGCAGTTGCCTGATCGTCTTCCACGCCGCATCGGCCGAATCGCCGGCGATGAAGCGGCTGCCCAGCCATGCCACCCAGCGGCGGGCGGCGGGGGCGACGGCTGCAGGCCATGCGGTGTTGCCGGCATGATCGAGGCCCCAGCGCAGGGCACCGGGCAGCGGCAGTTTCGCGTCGCCGAAATACTGCTGCAGGTGATTCACCAGCTGCCTGTCATCCCTGAGGGTAGGTAGCACGTCGATCAGGCGCAGGGCCCGGACGCGCAGCTCGTCGTTGTCGCTCAGATGGGCAACGAAGGCGTCGATGCCGCGCGCCAGCCGGCTTTTTCGGCCTTCGGCTGCCCTTGCGCTTGCCAGCAACTGCCGGCCGATCTCTTCGATGCGTGGTTGCAAATCCTGCATGTCTGCTCCCTTTCACTCATGTAGTGGAAGCGGTGCGGTGTCGCAAGGGATACGCCTTTTCCCTCGCGGCGCTTTGGCATAGCATGGGAAGAGACGGAGGTGTTGATGATGATCCGGCTTTCGATCGACGGTATGCATTGCGCCGGCTGTGTCTCCTCGGTGGAAAAGGCGCTCTCCGCAGTGCCCGGTGTGGAAAAGGTGAGCGTGAATCTCGCCGAGCGCAGTGCGATCATCGAAGGCACCATGGAGCCGGCGGTGTTGATCGCGGCGGTCGAGGCGACCGGCCGCAAGGCAGCGGTGATGCGCGACCTGGCCGACGAAGCGGCGAAAGAGGCGCAGGAGTATGCGCACTACCGCATGCTGATGAAGAAGTTCATCGTCGCCGGTGTCGTCGGCCTGCCGCTGTTTCTCGATCTCTTCTTCGGTTTCATGCCGCCGCTCGAATCGGCACGGCTCGTCTGGATCGCTACCGGCATCGTCACACTTGCCGTGATGCTCTACGCTGGCCGCCACTTCTATGTCGGTGCCTGGAATACCTTCCGCCATCATCAGGCCAGCATGGATACGCTGATTGCCACCGGTACCGGCACCGCCTGGCTCTACTCGATGCTGATCGCCATTAACCCGCAGATCGTGCCGTCGCTCGGACGGCACGCCTATTTCGATGCGGCGCTGATCATCATCGCGCTGATCAACCTCGGCCAGGCGCTGGAGATGCGCGCCCGCGGCCGCACCAACGAAGCGATCAAGCGGCTGATCGGCCTGCAGGCGCGTACGGCGCGGGTGGTGCGCGATGGAAAGGAGCTGGACATCCCGATCGGCGAGGTGGGGCTGGGCGAGACCATCCGCGTTCGGCCGGGCGAGAAGGTGCCGGTCGACGGCGTGATCCTCGAAGGCCACTCCAGCATCGACGAATCGATGCTGACCGGCGAGCCGATCCCGGTGGAGAAAACGGTCGGCGACGAGGTGGTCGGCGGCACGATGAACAGCGCCGGAACATTCCTCTACAAGGCGACGCGTATCGGTGCCGATACGGTGCTGGCGCAGATCATCAACATGGTGCGCAACGCGCAGGCGGCGAAACCGCATATCGGGCGACTGGCCGACAGGGTGGCCGGCATCTTCGTGCCGTCCGTACTGATCA
>DATLWR010000113.1:0-3829 GCA_035576205.1 Mariprofundaceae bacterium | reverse complement strand
AGTTCGCGCAATCTCGCCAGTGCATCCTGCCTGTTCAGATCGAGGCTTCTGAAACGCTGCGCCTTGATCACCACCACGCCGTCGTCGGTGATGCGGTGGTCGGCATGGCTGAACAAGCGCTCCTTCCACACCTGAGGCAGTGAGGAGGCACGGATATCGAAACGCAGATGCACCGACGAGGAGACCTTGTTGACGTTCTGCCCCCCAGCCCCCTGCGCCCGAATCGCCTGCATGTCGATTTCGCTGTCGGGAATCGCCACCGTCGCATTGATTTTCAGCATGTCGGGCAGGCTACCAGAATCGTTCCCGGATACCCCAAATGAGTATTGTATCGCAGGAATATGGCGGTATCCTGTCTCCGGAATCGAGGGTCCGTCATTTCTCCGGAACTCTTCCACCGGTTTCACACCCCTGCGCACCTCTGCCCTGATGGCGTGAACCAGGCCCACTTTAAAAGCTTATGGCCGCTGGCCTGCGCCCGTAAGCAAAGGCGGTATATCGTGAATACACACAAAACGAAACCGGAAGCCTGGCTGGGCTTCAGGGGTCACGCATGGCAACAGCACATCGATGTCCGCGACTTCATCCAGCACAACTACTCCCCCTATACGGGCGACGATGCCTTTCTCGCCCCCGCCACGGATCGCACCAGCCAGCTGTGGGAGAAAATTTCGGCACTGCTCGAAGAAGAGCGGGCCAAGGGCGTGCTGGACGTGGAAAGCCGCTTCGGCTCCTCCATCGTGGCCCATGCCCCCGGCTACATCAATCAGCCGCTGGAACGCATCGTCGGCCTGCAGACCGATGCTCCGCTGAAGCGCGCCATCGTCCCGAACGGCGGCCTGCGCATGGTGGAGTCAGGCCTGGAAGCGTACGGCTATACCATCGACCCGGGCGTAAAAGAGGCCTACGAGAAATACCGCAAGAACCACAATCAGGGCGTGTTCGACGTCTATAGCCCCGACATCCTCGCCTGCCGCCGCTCCGGCATCATCACCGGCCTGCCCGACGCCTACGGCCGCGGCCGCATCATCGGCGATTACCGCCGCGTCGCCCTTTACGGCGTCGATTTTCTGGTGGCCGACAAGCAGCGCGAAAAGGCCGAGCTGGACAATGCGGAGTTCAGCGAGACGGTGCTGCGCAGCCGCGAAGAACTGTCCGAACAGCTCAGGGCACTCGACGAACTCCGCCAGATGGCGGCCGGCTACGGCTTCGATATCGGACGTCCGGCGGCCACGGCTCAGGAGGCCGTGCAGTGGCTCTACTTCGGCTACCTGGCCGCGATTAAGGAGCAGAACGGCGCAGCGATGTCGATCGGCCGCATCTCCACCTTCCTCGACATCTATTTCGAGCGCGATATCAAGGCCGGGATGCTCGACGAATCGTCGGCGCAGGAGCTGATCGACGACCTGGTCATCAAGCTGCGCATCGTGCGCTTCCTGCGCACGCCGGAATACGACCAGCTCTTCTCCGGCGATCCCGCCTGGGTCACCGAGGCCATCGGCGGCATGGGCGAGGACGGCCGCACGCTGGTCACCAAGAGCAGCTTCCGCTTCCTGCACACCCTCTACAACCTCGGCCCGGCTCCCGAGCCGAACCTGACCGTGCTGTGGTCGAATGCGATGCCGAAGGGTTTCAAGGCGTTCTGCTCGAAGGTCTCCATCGAGACCAGTGCCATCCAGTACGAGTCGGACGACCTGATGCGCGGCCACTGGGGCGACGATTACGCCATCGCCTGCTGCGTGTCGGCCATGCGCATCGGCAAGCAGATGCAGTTCTTCGGCGCCCGCTGCAACCTGGCCAAGGCCCTGCTGTATGCGATCAATGGCGGCGTGGATGAGAAGTCTGGCGCGAAGGTCGCCGACGGTTTCGAGCCCATCACCGCCGAATACCTCGATTACGACGAGGTGGTGCAGAAGTTCGAGCAGGTCATGGCCTGGCTGGCCAAGACCTACATCAAGGCGCTCAACGCCATCCACTACATGCACGACAAGTACCATTACGAGCGCATCCAGATGGCCCTGCACGACCGCGATATCCTGCGTACCATGGCCTGCGGCATCGCCGGCCTGTCGGTGACGGCCGACTCTCTCTCCGCCATCAAGCACGCGAAGGTGCGGGTGATCCGCAACGACGAGGGGCTGGCCACCGACTTCGCCATCGAGGGCGACTACCCGGCCTACGGCAACAACGACAACCGCGTCGATGCCATTGCCGTCTGGCTGGTCGAGACCTTCATGGCGAAGATCCGCGAGCACAAGACCTATCGCGACAGCCTGCCCACCCAGTCGGTGCTGACCATCACCTCCAACGTGGTCTACGGCAAGAAGACCGGCAACACGCCGGACGGCCGCCGTGCCGGCGATCCGTTCGCACCGGGAGCCAATCCGATGAGCGGCCGCGACAAAAAGGGCGTGATCGCCTCCGGTGCCTCGGTCGCCAAGCTGCCCTACGACGCAGCGCTCGACGGCATCTCGTGGACCGCGACCTGCATCCCCGATGCGTTCGGCCATACCCTGTCCGATCGCGTCAGCAACCTGAGCAACTGCCTCGACATGTTCTGCAATGCCAAGGGCTTCCACGCCAACGTCAATGTGCTGAACAGGGAGACGCTGCTCGATGCCATGGAGCATCCGGAGAACTATCCGCAGCTGACCCTGCGCGTCTCCGGCTATGCGGTGAACTTCGTCAAGCTGACCCGCGAGCAGCAGCTCGACGTGATCAACCGGACCTTCCACCTGAGTTTCTGATCGGGGGCCCTGCCGCAACGGCGGGGCTGCCGTCAGCCGGAATAGAGAGATGAGCGAGATTACCACGGATACCCCGCCGGGATTCATTACGCCCGCCTGTGTCGACGAGCGCGGCAGGCTGTCGGGCTTCGTACACTCCTTCGAGATGGGCAGTGCCGTCGATGGACCCGGCATGCGCTTCGTCGTCTTCGTCTCCGGCTGCCAGTTCCGCTGCCTCTATTGCCACAACCCGGATACCGCCAAGATGCACAACGGCACCATGATGTCCGTTGAGGAGGTGCTGGAGGAGATCGACGAATACTCGAAGTTCCTGCGCTTTGCGGGCGGCCTGACGATTACAGGCGGCGAGCCGCTGATGCAGGCGCACTTCATCAGCGAAATCTTCTACCGCGCCAAGCACGATCTTCACCTGCACACGGCACTCGATACCCAGGGCTTCCTGGGCGGCCAGCTGGAAGATGCATGGTTCGAGGATGTCGATCTGGTGCTGCTCGATATCAAGCATATCGATCCGGACAAGTACCTGGCGCTGACCTCCCAGCCCCTGCAGCCGACGCTGGATTTCGCCCGCCGCCTCTCCGACTTAGGGAAAAAGATGTGGATTCGCTACGTGCTGGTGCCGGGCTATACGGATGATTTCGACGACGTGGAGAAGCTGGCCGACTTTGTCGCCACGCTAAACAATGTGGAGCGCGTGGAAGTGCTGCCGTTTCACAAGATGGGCGAACACAAATGGGAGGAGCTGGGCTACAAGTACAAACTAAAGGAGGTTCAGCCTCCCTCCTCCGACCTTCTGAAACGCGTCATCGGCCAGTTCAGCCAGCGCGGCCTGACTGCCTGCTAATTCACTATTTGCAGAGCATATGTCTGCAACTCCCTGCGCACGAATCGCCCACGTCCAAAAGTCACATCGCCTCGAATTTAGAAATGGTCCAGATCTGTTTGAACCTGTTTGTTTTGGCTTCCAAGATCACTGCTACTCCATAGTGTCGCAAGAATGCATATCTTCGAACTGCGTAGCCGTGGCTCAGCTGTTCTTCGCAAGTCAGGTCAATAGCATCGCCCTTAATGCTGGGGTATAG
>DATLWR010000112.1:0-1782 GCA_035576205.1 Mariprofundaceae bacterium | reverse complement strand
CCCGTGGAAAGATGAGACGCCTCCCCTGAAGATGAGCTCTTTCCCATTCCATATTCTTCGGCGATCCTAGAAGTGCGCCGTCACCGAGGCCACGGCACCCCAGATGTTCATTTTTTGATTCGCTCCCGGCTTCACGCCCGTCCAGTACTGCACCCACTCCAGCCCGCCGATCCAGCGGTCGTTGATGTCGGCATTAAAGCCGGCCCCGTAGCTGAAACCCGTCTTGGTCACGGTATTGGATGTCGCCACCGCCGGCGCAAAGGATACCGAAACCTTGGCCGTCGTGGCGCCGGCCAGCGCATACAGCCGCATGTCGGGAGAAACGGCATAGCGCAACCGGACCAGATAGGAGGCGAAATAATCGGCCCTTTGCGAACGGGTAAAGGTGGCGGGCAGGCCAAGTGTCCCCACCGAGAAACCGCCCTTGCCCTTGTCCGTGGTTCCGACACGAAGCTGGATACCGAGATAATCGTTGAAATCGACGCCGCCATTGAGAAAGCCGCCGAAGACATTGTTCTTCTGTTTCAGTCCGGGTTCGCTGTGCTCGAGACCGAAAACTCCCAGCCCGATGCCGAGGTAAGATTGCAGCTCCGCTGCGCTGGCATGGGCCGCGGGCCAAAGCAGCGTGGCAAGCAACGCCCAGGCAAATCGTTTCTGAAACATGACATTTCCTCCCCGGATACCTGGGATCGGCAACCACCGTATCCTTACAGCGGATTGAAGCACAGGACGACCGATCCGCAAACCCGTGCTCCGTACAAGCTGACGACTTACAGCGAAACCGCGACCTGCCAGCCTGCCGCACGCAGCCGGCCGGCGAATTCTTCCAGCCAGTCGCCGGAGAGTGGCGACACATGCACCGCCTCCGCCTGCATCGACTCGCGTGCCAGCCCGTAGAGCAGGATACCCTGCACCGGCACTCCGCCAGCCTTCAAGCCGGCCATGAACTCCAGGTAAGCCTGCAGCTCGTTATCGGCCGGCGGCTCGCCATCCCAGGCCAGCATGCAGGTCTGGATCCAGGTCGGGCAGAGGGTCGCTACCGACTCCACCTGCCGGCGCAGATGCGCCGCATCGGTGGCGATACCGTTGATACGCCGGATGCCCTCCTGCGTGGCGCTGTCCACCTTGATCCACACCTCGCCGTTGTGCTGCGCCATCCTGAGTAATCCGGCCCGCACCTCGGGCTTGTGGATATAGGAGCCGTTGGTGATGAGGCGCAACTTCACCTCCGGCCCGAGACCGGCGGCGAGCATCTCGTCGACAATGATGCCGACCACGGCATCGAAATCGCGGCAGCTGGTCGGCTCACCGTTACCGGAAATGGCCACGTCGCACAGCGTCCGGCACCCCTCGGGAACCCGACGCTGCATGAAATCGCCACTGACGATCCCGGCCAGCATCGCATGCAGTTCCACCCGCAACTGCGCAAGATCGATTTCGGGCGCCACACCACGCACCAGGTTCGGTACCTGGCAATAGGCACAGTGCCAGTTGCAGGCGTTGTTGGGATTCAGGTTGATGCCGACCGACACGCCGCCGGCGCGGCGGGAAATCACCGGATAGACATAGGTCATGCCGGCCGCATTGCGGTCGTGATCGTGGATGGAAAGCGTATCGGTCACATCGGAAGGCTGACGTGTCGACCCCTGGCGGGCAACCGCCGCCTCAGGCGGCTGCCACCCTGCGCATGGCGGCGGTCACACTGGCGAGCTCTTCCGCAGAGATGACGAACGGCGGCATCGTATAGAGCAGTCTGCCGAACGGCCGCAGCCAGACACCGTC
>DATLWR010000111.1:0-3660 GCA_035576205.1 Mariprofundaceae bacterium | reverse complement strand
CAGGGTTTCGAGGTTATTGATGTCGGTTCGTAAGGGTTTCTGTTTGTGGTTCACCGGCCTGTCGGGTGCCGGCAAGAGTACGGTCAGCGGCGCGGTTCACCATGCCCTGCAGCAGCGCGGCATCACCAATGTCGAGCTGCTCGACGGCGACGAGGTGCGCACCCACCTGACGAAAGGGCTCGGCTTTTCCAAGGAGGATCGCGATACCAACGTGCTGCGGATCGGCTGGGTCTGCCAGCTGCTCGCCAAGAACGGCGTGCCCTGCATGACGGCGGCGATTTCTCCCTATCGCGATATCCGTGCCCAGGTTCGCGAGATGGTCGAGAAGGCGGCCGGTAAGGGGGCATTCATCGAGGTGTTCGTCAATGCCAGCGTCGAAGAGTGCGCGCGCCGTGATGTGAAGGGACTGTATGCGAAGGCGATGAAGGGAGAAATCCCGCAGTTTACCGGTGTCTCCGATCCGTACGAGGCGCCCGAGGCGCCGGAGATCGAGCTGTGTACGGCTGACGAGGCACTGGAGGAGAGCACAGCCAAGGTGATCCGGTTTCTGGAAACGAACGGCTACCTTGGAGCAGCGGAGTGACAGCAGGGAAACGCCCCGACGTGCAGGCCGTCATACTGGCCGGCGGCTCCGGAACGCGCCTGTGGCCTCTGTCGCGGCAGCAGCTACCCAAGCAGTTCCTGCGGCTGGAGACAGACGATACGCTGCTCGGTGCCACCGTTTCGCGCCTGGCACCGATCGTGCAGCCCGCCGATGTCTGGGTCGTGACCAACGAGGCATTGGCGACGGGAGAGGCCTACGATCAGCTATGCCGGTTCAAGACCGTTCTGGAACCGGCCGGCCGCAACACCGCACCGGCTATCGCACTGGCGGCCGCATTGATAGAGGAGCAGCTGGGCGATGCAGTGATGCTGGTGTTGCCGGCCGATCACATTATTCGCAACGTACCTGCCTTTCATGATTGCCTTCGTGCCGCCATTCATGCGGCCGAGGATGGCCGGCTGGTAACGTTCGGTATCGTACCGACACATGCCGAAACCGGTTTCGGATATATCCAGGCAAGCGGTGTTGCTGACGTGCGGGAAGTGGTCCGCTTTGTCGAGAAGCCGGATGCCGGAACCGCAGCCAGTTTCGTGGCCTCCGGCGACTATTTCTGGAATTCTGGCATGTTCGTCTGGAAGGCTTCGACGATTCTGGCGGAAATCCGCACGCATCTGCCAGAGGTCGCTGCACTGCTTGTTGAGATGCGCAGTGACTGGCGGAAGGGAGATGACTGGCAGGAGTCGGTGCGGCAGCAGTTCGCACGCATGCCATCGATTTCGATCGACTACGGTGTGCTGGAAAAGTCGTCCAATGTGGCATTGGTGCCGGCCGACATTGCCTGGTCGGATGTCGGCAGCTGGGATGCCGTTTTCGACCTTTCCGACAAGGATGCAGCCGGCAATGCCATTGCCGGCAACGTCGCGGCGATCGATTGCAGAAACACCCTGATCCGCAGCGAATCGCGCCTGGTGGCGGCAGTCGGTCTGGAGGATGTTATCGTTATCGAGACTCCCGATGCATTGCTGGTCATGAAGCGCGGCGACAGCCAGCGCGTGCGCGACGTGGTCGAGGCGGTGAAGGCCAAGGGGGGGCGCGAGCACATCGAGCATCGTACGGTGCGCCGACCGTGGGGCAGCTATACGGTGCTGGAGGATCACAACGCCGGCTACAAGCTCAAGCGGATCGACGTCAAGCCGGGTCATGCGTTGAGCCTGCAGCGGCATGCCAAACGTTCCGAACACTGGGTGGTGGTGTCGGGTGTGGCCACTGTGACTAACGGCGATCGGCAACTGGAGGTTCGGGCCAACGAGAGCACCTACATTCCGATCGGGGCCATGCATCGGCTCGAGAACCGCGGCGATATGCCGCTCCAGATTGTGGAGGTACAGGTCGGCAGCTATCTCGGCGAGGACGATATCGAGCGCTTTGACGACGTCTACGGCAGAGGGAGAGCATGAAAGGGATTATTCTGGCCGGGGGCTCCGGTACACGATTGCATCCACTGACGCTGGCGGTCAGCAAGCAGCTGATGCCGGTCTACGACAAACCGATGGTCTACTACCCGCTTTCGACGCTGATGCTGGCAGGTATCCGCGATATCCTGATCATCTCCACACCGCACGATTTACCATTGTTCGAACGCCTGCTGGGCGATGGTTCAAAGTGGGGATGCTCGTTTTCCTATGCCGTGCAACCTGAGCCAAAGGGACTTGCCGAGGCATTCATTATCGGGCGTGATTTCGTCGGCAATTCACCGGTCTCACTGATTCTTGGTGATAATATCTTTTTTGCCCAAGGGTTGCCGAGGCAATTACAGACTGCAGCACGGTCAACCGATGGCGCTACCATTTTCTGTTATCAGGTGACTGACCCTGAGCGCTACGGCGTAGCCGAGATCGACGAACAGTATCAGGTGGTCTCCTTGGAAGAGAAACCGAAACATCCGAAATCGCGCTGGGCGGTGACCGGTCTCTATTTCTATGATAATTCGGTGCTGGATGTAGCCGCCGCCGTGCAGCCGTCGATGCGTGGTGAGCTGGAGATCACTTGTGTAAACAGGGAGTATCTGAAACAGAATCGTCTGCATGCCCAGTTGTTGGGTCGCGGAGCAGCCTGGCTGGACACCGGCACGCATGATTCGTTGCTGGAGGCAGCGCAATTCGTCGAGGTGATCGAGCGACGTCAGGGTATGAAGATCGGCAGTCCCGAGGAGGTGGCCTGGCGAATGGGTTACATCGATGACGCCGGGTTACTGCGGTTGGCCAGGGAATTGAAGAAAAATGACTACGGACGCTATCTGGAGTCGCTGCTGGAGAATATCTGATGGCTTATCAGCCACGGACCATGCTGGTGACGGGTGGGGCGGGATTTATCGGCTGCAATTTTGTGCACCACATGCTGGAGAGCGATCTGGAGGTGCGGATCGTTAACCTTGATGCGCTAACCTACGCCGGTTCGCTCGATAACTTGAAGGGCTTGCCGGATGAGAATCGCCACACCTTCGTGCAGGGTGATATCTGCGACCGTGCACTGATCGACCAGCTGCTGCGCGAACACGAGATCGACACCATCGTCCATTTTGCGGCCGAGAGCCATGTCGACAACTCGATAACCGGTCCCGGAGTGTTCGTACATACCAATGTGATCGGGACCTTCACCTTGCTGGAAGCTGCACGCCAATACTGGCAGCAGGAGAAAGGGTGGAATGCATCGAGATGCCGTTTTCACCATATCTCCACCGACGAGGTGTATGGCACCTTGAAGGCCGATGATCCGGCATTCAGCGAAATCACACCGTATGCGCCCAATTCACCTTATTCCGCTTCCAAGGCTGGTTCCGACCATCTGGTACGGGCTTGGTTCCATACCTACGGTCTGCCGGTGGCGACGACCAACTGCTCGAACAACTACGGTCCGTTCCAGCATGCTGAGAAGTTCATTCCCACGGTGATTCGCTCCTGCCTGCAACAGAAGCCGATCCCGGTCTATGGTGACGGCACGAACATCCGAGACTGGCTCTACGTACGTGACCACTGTGCCGGTATCGAGGCGGTGCTGCGGCGGGGCCGGCCGGGCGAAACCTACAATATCGGCGGCATCAACGAGTGGCGGAATAT
>DATLWR010000110.1:0-5543 GCA_035576205.1 Mariprofundaceae bacterium | reverse complement strand
CCCACGCATTTTTATTGCCATCCCTCTTGCCAGTCCTGGAACAGGTGGGCAACGAAGTTGAAGTGAGGCGTATTTTCGAGCTCGGTTGTGGAAATGGCAGTGTCGCTGCATTGCTGCATGGCCGTGGCTGGGAGGTCGCCGGGGTGGACCCTTCGGCAGACGGGATTCGCCATGCAAAGGAAAACTTTCCCGAGCTGAACCTGAATCTGGGATCCGCCTATGATGACCTGAAAGAAACTTACGGGCATTTCCCTGTGGTATTGAGTCTGGAAGTTGTTGAGCATGTCTATGCCCCTCGCGACTTTTCGAGAACCGCATTTGATCTGCTGGAGCCTGGTGGTTTTCTGATTATTTCCACTCCATATCACGGTTACTGGAAGAATCTGGCGCTGGCTTTGGCCGGCAGGATGGACGACCATTTCGCCCCGCTTTGGGATCACGGCCATATCAAGTTCTGGTCCATCAAGACACTCAAGGCCTTGTTGGAAGAGACCGGTTTTACCGACATCGAATTCCACCGTGTCGGCCGGATTCCGCCACTGGCCAAGACCATGATTGCAACGGCCAGGAAGCCGTCATGACGGGAGATGCGGGCTTGCACGGACAACTGATCATCAATGCAGATGATTTTGGTTTCGACACCGACACAAGCCAGGCAACGATCGAATGTTTCAAGGCGGGGGCGCTTACGAGCGCAACCATCATGCCCAATATGCCGGCAACGGAGCTGGCGACCAGCTTTGCTTCGAATCATGATGAATTTTCGTATGGCATCCACCTGACCTTCGTATGCGACACCGTGGAGCGCCCCATCTGCCCGCCTGACCGGATTCCTGCGCTGGTCAGGGAGGACGGGCGTTTTCTTCCGTCGAATCACCTGCGCCTCAAGGCGCTGGCCGGTGCAATCCCGGTCGATCAGATCGCACTCGAAACTTCAGCGCAAATCGAACGTATCCTGGATTGCGGCATTCGGGTCAGCCATATCGATTCGCACGGCCATCTGCACAAATTCAGGCCATTCATCCAGGCCTTGAAGGTGACGCTGCCACGCTATGGCCTGGAGAAGGTGCGCAACGTTCAGAACCTCTATATGAAAAAGCCGCTGAAGAGTCCGACCTTCTGGCTCGGCGGCGTCTGGCGCAGGCAGATCACGCGTCATTTCGTGACAACACCGAACTTTTTTATGGCTGCCAGTGCCAACGACCGGCAGTGGGTGGAATGGATCCTTCGGCAGGATGTTCGCGGGGTGCTGGAGGTCGGTGTCCATCCAGGAGGTCCCGAACATCCGGATGCCTGGCGCAATGACGAGCGGCTGGCATGTCTGGAACTGGCGATGAAGGCGAAACGTGCCGGCTGGAATCTCATCACCTGGAACGGTGTTCAAGGCATTCGATGAAACAGGCAACCGAAACCCAGGCAGGCAAACTTACCGTGATCATTCTGACACTGAATGAAGAGCGGCATATTCGAAGATGTATCGAAAGCGTGCGGCAGTGCGCTGCACGCGTGGTGGTCGTGGACAGTGGATCAACCGACGCCACTTGCGATATCGCGCGCAGCCTCGGAGCAGACATTCTGAATCATCCGTTCAAAAACTACGCGCAGCAGTTTAACTGGGCCCTGGATCATGCGGCGGTTACTACCGAATGGATCATGCGGCTCGATGCCGACGAGTACATCACTCCCGAACTGGCGGATCGCTTGATCCGGCTGTTGCCTTCGACGGCTGCCGATGTGGATGGCTATACCATTAGGCTCAGGCGTTACTTTCAGGGAAGGTGGTTGCGACACGGTTCCCTGTACCCCATCCATCTGCTGCGCATCTGGCGTTGCGGCAGGGGGCGCCTTGAAGAGCGATGGATGGATGAGCATGTTGTTCTGGAAGGACGGATCGCGGATATGCAGGCGGACTTCATCGATGACAACCTGAAGCCGCTGACATGGTGGATCGAAAAGCATAATGCCTATGCGAGCCGTGAAGCGGTTGATCTGCTGAATCTGGAGTACAGGTTTCTTCCCTACGATTCTGTGGCAAAGATCAGTTCTGATCAGGCAGGCATGAAGCGCTGGATTAAGGAGAAGGTCTATTTCCGCTTGCCGGGAGGAATGCGGGCATTTGCCTATTTCCTCTATCGCTATGTCATTCGCCTCGGGTTTCTCGATGGCCGAGCCGGGACGGCATTCCATTTCCTGCAGGGCTTTTGGTACCGCTATCTGGTAGATGCGAAGGTCGCCGAGGTCAAACGGTATATGTACCGTCAGCATTGCGATGTTCTGGAGGCGATCGAACAGGTATTGGGGATCAGGATATGAGCGGGCGACGTATGTGCCCGATTCTTTTCCTTGGTGTAAGGGCGCAGGAATGAAGATTTCGGTTATCACGGCTGTCTTCAATGCCCGGGAAACCGTGGTTGATGCGATCGATTCGGTATTGGGACAGTCCTATCCCGACGTCGAACTTATTGTCGTCGACGGTGCTTCGAGCGACGGAACGCGCGAGTTGCTCGAACCCCGCCGGTCCCAGCTTGCCGTATTCATCAGCGAGCCTGACCAGGGGCTCTACGACGCACTGAACAAGGGGATTGCGCATGCGAGCGGGGATGTGGTTGGCTTCCTTCATGCCGACGATCTGTTTGCCACTCCGGATGCGCTGGCGAGGATTGCCGAAGCATTCGAAGACAGCTCCATCGATGCAATCTACGGCGACCTTGTCTATGTCAGCAAAGCGGATCCGAAGAAGGTGATACGTTTCTGGAAGGCGGGCGACTTCTCCTTCGCCAGCCTGAAAAACGGGTGGATGCCGCCTCATCCGACCTTCTACGCCCGTCGTTCGATTTATGAGCGGCTGGGGGCATTCGATACTTCGTTCCACATCGCAGCCGACTATGACTGCATGCTTCGTATCCTTGCCGCGGGAAAGTTGCATTGCCGTTATATTCCAGAGGTGCTGGTTCGCATGCGTCTGGGCGGCAAGAGTAATCGTTCGTTGCGCAATCTCATCCGCAAATCCACAGAGGACTACAAGGCGCTAAAATCAAACCATATCGGTGGAATAGGAACATTGATCATGAAGAATGTCAGAAAAATCCCGCAGTTCTTTCTGAAGCCGGGGGCGTGAATGAAGATTCTGGTGACGGGCGGTGCCGGCTATATCGGAAGTCACGTCGTTGCGATGCTGGCGGAATGCGGGCACGAGATAATCGTATTCGATAACCTGTCGACCGGCTTCCGGGAGTCCGTGCTGGCAGGCGAGCTGGTGCAAGGCGACCTTGCAGATGATACGGCCTTGTCAGCACTGTTCGAGTCTCATGAATTCGATGCGGTGATGCATTTTGCAGCGAGTGTCGTGGTGCCTGAATCGGTTCGCGAGCCATTGAAATATTACAGCGACAACACGCGCAATACGCTGAACCTTCTCCAACAATGCCAACAGCACCGGATCAGGAATTTTGTGTTCTCTTCGTCGGCGGCCGTGTATGGCGAACCTGCGGACGGCTGCGTGTCGGAAGATTCGCCTTTGTTACCGATGAATCCCTACGGCGCCTCCAAGATGATGGGGGAACGAATGCTGATGGATCTGTCCGCTGCTTCAGGTCTTAATTATGTGATCTTCCGATATTTTAATGTGGCCGGTGCGGATATCCAGGGACGACTGGGTCAGTCGACGGAGAATGCGACCCACCTTATCAAGGTGAGTTGCGAAGCGGCGGCGGGGAAACGGCCGGGCGTCACCATCTTCGGAGATGATTATCCGACTCCGGATGGAACCTGCATCCGTGATTACATCCATGTGCAGGATTTGGCACGTGCGCATCTGGATGGGCTTGACTATCTGGTGCATGGCGGAGCCTCGGATATTTTTAATTGTGGATATGGACATGGTTGTTCAGTGCGGGAAGTCGTCGATACCGTGCAGGCGGTAACTGGCAACCGTTTCGATGTGCAAGTAGGGGGGCGCCGCCCTGGCGACCCGGATGTGCTAGTCGCCGACGCTACAAGGATTCGGCAGGTATTGGGTTGGCGGCCGCAGTTCGATGACCTCAAGACCATCGTAAAATCCGCATTCGATTGGGAAGTCAGAATTCGACGCTAGATGAATTGTCTATGCCGCTCTGTCCGGATAACAATCCTAGAGCATGCTTCCGGCATTGGTCATATCAGGTCCGGGTTTCTGTACCGGCAAGTATTGTCTACGCTTGAAACGATGGGGTGTTGGTGGAATCCCCGGGGAGTGTTTGATGATTGAGGTGAACAATGCTGTTGTCTGGACGCTGTTATTGCTTGCCTCGACATTCCTGACGCTGTTGGCCATGCCGCTGGTGATTCGGCTGGCCCATCGCGCGGGAGCAGTGGATCAGCCCGACCCGCGTAAGGTTCACCGGCATGTGGTATCGCGCCTGGGTGGGCTGGCATTTTTATTGTCTCTGCTGGCCATTCCCGTCTCAATGTTGCCCTATTCTTCCGGGCTGGCCGGCTTCATGGCCGGTTTGATCGTCATCGCCCTTACCGGTCTGGCGGACGATATTATGGATCTCTCCCCGCGCTGGAAATTTCTCGGATTGTTTGCCGGTTCGCTCCTGTTTGTGCTTGTGAGTGATACTGCCATACGTAATCTCGGCGACCTTTTCGCCTTGGGTGACATCGAGACCGGGATGCTTGCCATTCCCGTTACGGTTGTCGCCACGGTGGGTTTCATCAATGCGCTCAATCTTTCGGACGGTCTGGATGGGCTGGCCGGCGGGATCGCCCTGATTGCTGTATTTTTCCTTGGGTGCTTTGCCCTGCATGCCGGCGATCAGCTTTCCCTGGTGCTTTCCGTGACCCTCTTCGGATGCATGGTCGGTTTCCTCTATTTCAACTCCCATCCGGCCAGGGTGTTCATGGGAGATACCGGCAGTCTGGTGCTGGGATACGTGCTTGCGGCAGTGTCACTGCTGCTGATCAAGGCACATGGCATAGCCGACACGCCGATCTCTCCGGTGCTTATGGGGACGCTGCTCGGTTTGCCACTGGCCGATACGCTGTATGTCATGGGCCGGCGCGTCATGAAAGGCGCAAGCCCTTTCCTTCCCGACCAGACGCATTTCCATCATCGTCTGATGCGGTTGGGCCTGACGCATGGCGGTGTGGTGGCCACCATGTATGCGATCATGATGGTCTATGGCGTCGCGGCATTGGCATTGATCCGGACTCCGGCCTGGACACAGATGGCGGCATTACTGGGCTTGATTGCCCTGACTTATGGTGTGCTCCACTGCCTTGAGAAAGGCTGTGTGAGCCTTGCATTGAAGGATGCCGGTTCCGGTCAGCACCCAGCTAGCGGGCTGTTTTACGAGCAGCTGACCCGACTGACCGGCAAAACGGTCCCGTGGATGACCTGGTTCATTCCCGCGTCACTCCTGTTGCCCGTTGTTTCGATCGATGTGAAAGGAAACCTGCTGATCGTGGTCGGCACGGTCATGCTGTTAGCCATCGTGCTCTATCCATGGCGTGAAAGCCGCGATGACACATGGCTGAGCGGCATCGTCTACTTGCTTGTATTT
>DATLWR010000109.1:0-12975 GCA_035576205.1 Mariprofundaceae bacterium | reverse complement strand
GGCGTGGTAAAGGGCGGCGATCAGGCCGAGCGCGGCCAGCTGCGGATGGCCGAAATAGGCCAGCAGCAGCGACAGGCCGAAGCCGATCAGGATGATGCCGACATTCTCCACCGACGAGTAGGCCAGCAGCCGCTTCAGGTCATTCTGCTGCAGGGCGAGCAGGATGCCGGCGAAGGCGGTCGAGGTGCCGGCGGCGAGGATCAGCACTCCCCACCACCACTGGAAATCAGCCGGCCCGAGCAGATCCCACACCAGGCGCAGGAAACCGAACAGCGCCACCTTCAGCATCACACCGCTCATCAGCGCCGAGATGTTGGAGGGGGCTGCAGGGTGTGCCTCGGGCAACCAGACGTGCAGCGGCAGCACGCCGGCCTTCATGCCGAAGCCGAAGGCGGCGAGCAGGAAGGCGACCGAGGCCCAGAACGGCGTCAGATGGGCACCGCGCATGGCGGCAAAGGTGAAATCGTGCACGCTGGCATAGAGGGTGGCGAAGCCGCCGAGGATGAGCAGGCCCGCGAGATGCGCCATCAGCAGGTAGATGAAGCCCGCCCTGCGGTTGGCGGCGTTGTCGTGCTCCAGCGTGACGAGGAAATAGGAGGCCACACTCATCAGCTCCCAGAACAGCATGAAGCTGAAGGCATCATTGGCCAGCACCACGCCCTGCATGCCGAGCACGAACAGCGGCATGAACACCGCCAGCGTGGCGATGTCGCTCCTCCCCCTCAGGTAGCCGAAGGAGTAGATCGATACAGGTGCCAGCACGATGCCGATCAGCAGCAGGAAAAAAGCGCCCAGCGCGTCGAGCTGCAGGTGCATCGGCAGCCACGGCAGCCCCACCGGCAGGATGATGGCCGCCGTATCGCCTGTGAGACCGAGCACTCCTCCCGCAACGGCCAAGAGGCCCGCGACGAGCATCGACAGGCAGAGCAGGAAGCGCAGCGCATTTTTCCGGCGCAGCGCGAGCGGCCACAGCGCGGCGAGCAGTGCCGCGGCCCCCGAGGCGAGGGCGAGGCTTAAGGCAGGATGGGTCATCACCGCGAGCGGACCATCAGCAGTTCGGTCGCTTCCTCGAACGGGTTGCGCCAGTTGTGCGGCTTGCGGGCATCGTAAAACAGCGACTGCGTTTCATGCACTTCGTAGTTGCGGCCATCGTAATCGAGTATAGCCCGCGCGCGGCGCACCCAGACGAACAGGTGGGCGCTGCGGATGCCGTACTCCTCCTCGTTGAAGGAGCCGCCGGGCATCAGGCGCACCAGCATCGGCTCGAAGCCGACCGGCTGGTGCAGGGCAGTGAGCGGCACGAAATGGCTGCCGCCGCCGAGGGCGACTGCCGGCCGATCGTCCATGGCGAAGATTTCGATGTCGGAGGATTCGCGCGAATCGAGGAAAAAGGCGGCCATGGCGATGCCGAGCCCGTCGGCCAGCTTTTCCAGCGTGGCCACCGACGGCGAGGTATTCCCCGCCTCGATCTGCGACAAAGCTGCGGCACTGACCCCGGAAGCCTCAGCCAGGGCGCGCTGTGAAAGCCCCTGCTGCTCCCGCAAAAAACGGATCTTGCCCGCCAGCGTGTTCATGCCCTCGCACACTATTCGCAATAATGTTCACTTGTAAACATAAATGAACACGTGGCGAAATCATCTTCGCCCACAACATCCATGAAAGCCTGAAGGTCGCCGAAAAAGGCGGTGTCTGAACAAAATTTGCACCGTTCGCCGACGATTTTGCACCGTTCGCCGACGCAACTAAAAATCTATAGTCATGGCTGGACCATTTTTTGGCAAAAGCCCGGAGAATGGATAAGCGGAAGAATTATTCTGGAGGTGAAGGGTGTCACCGATTCAATTAAGCATATTCAAAGTCACTGCGGCCGTTGCCGCCGTCGATAGGGTGATCACGGAAGATGAATTGACTGAAATCCGCCGAATTGGAATCAGCGAGGGCATTTCGGAAGACTTGGTCGATGATGTTGTTCAAAAGCTTCGCACACTGGAAGATGAGGAAGCCATCATTGACTGGGTTGCTCAAGACATCGTTTCCATTGGCAATGCGCCTGAAGGTCTTCGTGAGAGCACGCTTGCCGAGATGCTTCGCACGGCTCGTAGTGATGGAACAGTAAGTTTTGAGGAAAGTGATTTACTGAAGAGGTGCAAGCAAGCCTGGAATTTGGCGTAAGGAACACTGTGCCTTGCGGCAGCAACTCATCAGGCGCTGATGATATCAGCACCTGCTTGCTGAACTTCTCCTGCCAATCCTCGCCATAAAGTTGATGGGCCGGGCAGAGTCTTTTTCTAAACAGCTTGCGAATTAGGCGGCGCGCCCCTGCGACAGGTGCAGCATGATGATGCCGCTGATGATCAGCAGGATGGCGATGAGTTTCAGCACGGTGGCTGGTTCCCTAAAGAATAGGATGCCGATCGCGGCGACGAGTGCCGTGCCCACCCCCGCCCACACCGCATAGGCAATACCGATATCGATGCGCTTCAAGGCCATGGTGACAGCCGCCATCGAGCAGCCGTAGAACACAAAGATCAGGATCGAGGGCAACAGCTTCGTGAAGCTCTCGGAGAGCTTCATGCACATGGTGCCGGAGACCTCCAGCACGATCCCCAGTGCCAGCCACAACCAGGCTGCTGTCATCGTATCCTCCGTGTCAGAACGGCCACAGGTGCCAGCCGCTGTCCAGCTCGTCCTTGCAGGCGGCGAGCTGCCTGCCGTACATCTCCGCCTGTCGTTTCACCTTGCGCGCCACCTCGACCAGCCACGGCTTGGAACGATACGTGCGCTGCGTATAGCCGCCCAGCCCTTCGTGATAGGCGAGATACAGGCTGTAGGCATCCCATTTGGAGATGCCGAGCTTCTCGTGGCAGAGGTTGCCGTACCAGCCGATGAAATCGGTGACGTCCTCGAAATCATCGCGATCCGCACCCCAGTTGCCGCTGTGCTTGATGTACCAGTCCCAGGTTTCGTCCTTCACCTGCGCATAGCCGTAGGCCGAGGATTTGCGGCCCCAGGGAATGAAGCCGAGCAGCGTATCGCGGGGAGCCTTGGCCTGGCTGCGGAAACGGGACTCCTGGTAGATAATGGCGAGCTGTACATGCACCGGCACGCCCCACTTCTTGAAGGAGTCGTTGGCATCCTCGTACCAGCCGTCCTTCTCCTTGAAGATGGCGCAACCATCCTCGAGATGGCGTGGCGGCGTGGTGGCGCAGGAGGACAATAACAGCAGGGCTGGCAAGACAAGCCACAATGTCGCGGAACGGAACATGCGGCGATCGTAACAGCCTCTTAGAATTTCTTTAACTGACAATACCCGCCGATGCGGCGGTATTACATCAACACCCGCTCGATGCCACCCTGCTTCACCTGCTGCACGAACTTCTCCTGCCAGTCGTCGCCGTGCAGGTGGCGGGCCAGTTCGACGACGATGTAGTCGGCCGTAACGCCTGTTTCGCCCTCGATGCGCGACAATCCCTGCAGGCAGGACGGGCAGGAGGTGAGCACCTTCACGGGCTCCTCGCCTTCCAGCTTCGCCTTGGCTTTCGCCATCTCCTCTTCCTTGCGGGCACGGATCTTGCCGGCGATCGCCGGGGTGGCGACGGCCATGGTGCCGGCCTCGCCGCAGCACTGCTCGGATTTCACCGCATCGGAGCTCAACAGCGACTGGATCGCGGCGCGCGAGCCGTGACGCTTCAGGGGTGTGTGGCAGGGATCGTGGTAGAGATACTGCACGCCTTCCACTCCATCGGCCTTCACACCCTGGCTCATCAGGTATTCGTGGATATCGATCAGCGGCGCATCCGGGAACACCTGCTGCAGCTCGTAGAGGCTCAGCTGGTCGTAGCAGGTGCCGCAGGAGACGACGACCGCTTCGAAATCCAGGTAGGAGAGCGCATTGCGGATGCGGTGGAACAGCACCCGGTTCTCATAGGTGATCTCGTCGCCGCGCTTCGCATCACCGCTGGCCGTAGAGGGATAGCCGCAGCAGAGGTAGGAAGGCGGCAGTACCACGTTCACGCCCAGCTCGAACAGCATCGCCTGGGTGGCGAGTCCCACCTGCGAGAAGAGACGCTCGGAACCGCAGCCGGGGAAATAGAACACGGCGCGGCCGTTGGATTTCTCCGGGTTGCGCAGTACCGGGATGGCGTTCTTGTCACTGGTCTCGATGCCCAGCTTCTGGCGCGCCGTACCCAGCGGAAGACTCGGCAGCGGCCGCTCGACGAAATTGATGATCTGCGCCGGGATGCCGTCGAGATTGCGCTTTGCCGCCGGCTCGTGTTTGACGAGGCCGAAAAGTTTGGCCAGCCGGTTCAGCATGCGGTGGCCGGCATAGCCCCAGCGCAGCAGCACTTCGCGCGCGATGTGCACGGCATTCGGGTTCTGCATGACGAGGAAGGCGAGCGACAGCTTGCTGCCGAGGTTCGTGCGCGCCTGCCCTTTCGCCTTCAGCAATGCCCGCATCCGCTCGGTGACATCGCCGAAATCGATATTCACCGGGCACGGCGCCTCGCACTTGTGGCAGATCGTGCAGTGGTCGGTGACATCCTGCAGGCCGGCGAACTGCTCGAAGGAGATACCGTCGCCGGTCTGCGAGGCGTAGAGGAAGGCCTCGATGATGGCACCCGACGCCTGGATCTTGTTGCGCGGCGAATAGAGCATGTTGCTGCGCGGGAAATGGGTATTGCAGACCGGCTTGCACTTGCCGCAACGCAGGCACGGCGAGATCGCCTCGGAAAGCTCGGTGAGATCCGCCGCCTCGAGGATCATCGACTCCATCTCGAGCAGGTTGAAGCTCGGCGTGTAGCTAAGCCCCAGATCGGTGCCCGGCATCAGTTTGCCGCGGTTGAACAGGTGCTGTGGGTCGGCCTGGTTCAGGTAGTCGGCCGTCTCGGCGAGGATCGCCTTGTCGAGGTACGGCAGCTTGGTGATGCCGATGCCGTGCTCGCCGGAGATGACGCCGCCCAGCTCCACCGCCTTGGCCATCACCCTCTCCACCATGTGGTGGGCCTGCTTCATCATCTCGTAGTCGTTGGAGTTGACCGGGATGTTGGTATGCACATTGCCGTCGCCGGCGTGCATGTGGGTGGCGATAACGATACGACTGGAGAGCACCTTCGTGTGCGCCTTCCTGACACCCTCGATCAGCGGCGTGTGGCCGCGCAGCCGGTCGACGATCGGCCCCTCCACCTCCTTGCGGTAGGAGATGCGCAAGGCACCGCGCTGGATGACGCGGAACAGCGGCTCGCTCTTCTTGTACTGGCTCTCCCCCAGGAGGCCGGGCAGCTCGGCGACCACGTCGCCGGCCGGCACATCGAGCCCCTTCAGCAGCCGCTTCCAGTTGCCGCGCGCCGTCTCGAGAATCTTCAGGCAGTCGTTCAGCTTGTCGGCGAGATACGGATCGTCCTCGAGCCCCAGATCGCTCTGGTCGAGCCGGTTGCCGGCGAGACGCGCCAGCGCCCCTTCCAGATACTTCTGGATGGCGTCCAGAGCCTTGAGCTTGTTGGCGATCGAATTCTCGATGTTGAGGTGCTCGACCTCGTCGTTGTATTCGGAGAGACGATCGAGCGGAATCACCACGTCCTCGTTGAGCTTGAAAGCGCGGGTATGCTTGGCGATCGCCGCCATGCGGCCGCGGTCGCCCCAGAAACGTTTGCGGTCGGTCGGCGTGATGGCGACGAAGCCCTCGCCGTTGCCGCGAGAGGCAATCCTGCAGATGTCGGAGGCGGCCTGCGCCACCGCCTTGTCGTCGTCGCCGGAGAGATCGATCAGCAGCACGACGCGCGGCCGTTCGCGGCGGGTCGACTTGCTGACGTAGTTGATCGCCTTGACGTACTTCTCGTCGAAGTGCTCCAGCCCCTCGAAGAAAACGCCCTCCATCGCATCGACATGGCGCTTGATGCCGACCATCGCCTCGGTCGCCTCGACCAGCTGCTGGCCGAAGAACTCGCAGCAGACGGTACGGGTGAATGCGAACGGCCGGTGCAGCACGAAGGTCGCCTCGGTGATGAAACCGTCGGTACCCTCCTTCTGCACGCCCGGCAGGCCGCCAAGCGCCTTGCGGGTGACGTCCTTGCCGAGCCCCTCCTTGCGGAAGATGCTGCCGGAAAGCTCCAATATCTCAGGTTCGGAGAGTGGTTCTCCGCTGGCCGACGAGGTGCGGCTGATACGGAAGCGCACCTGATCCTCGTCGTGGATCTTGCCCATGTTGTGGTCGAGCCGCTCCACCTCCAGCCAGTTGCCGTCGGGCGTCACCATCTTCCAGGAGAGCAGGTTGTCGACACAGGTGCCCCACAGCACGGCATGCTTGCCGCCGGCATTGGAGGCGACGTTGCCGCCGATGGTGCAGGCCCACAAACTGGTCGGGTCGGTGGCGAAGACATGCGGCTGCGATGCTTCCATCACCTTGCCGGTCACGGCACCCGCACCCGCCGTAATGGTCGCCACCTCGCCCTTCGGACCCACGTCGCGCATGACGACCGGGCCGATGGCGTCGAACTTCTCGACGTTGATCATGACGCTGTTGTCGGAGAGCGGCACGGAACCGCCGCACAGGCCGGTGCCGCCACCACGCGGGATCACCACCAGTTCGAGTTCGGCGGCGGCGCGCACCAGCCCCGGAATCTCGGCGGCGGTATCGGGGGTCAGCACGCAGAACGGGTGATGGTGGCGCCAGTCGGTCGCGTCGGTGGCGTGGTGGGTCAGCGAAAAGGCGTCGAAATGGATGTTGTTGGGGTGGGTATGCCTGGCGAAGGCACGACGAACGCGATTGCGCCGCTTCGGCTCCTCGTCGAACCAGGCGTAGAAGCCTTCCAGCATATGCTCGGTGCAGGCAGCCACCTTCTGGGCGCGCGGATTGTCGGCCGCTCCGTCCATGATGCGCGCCAGACGCTCGGCATGTCGCTTGCGCATCTGCTGGCGACGCTTCTTGTCCTTCAGCAGATCGTGTTTCAGGAAGACGTTGCGTTCGATGACCCAGACATCACCGAGGATTTCGAACAGCATGCGCGCCGAGCGGCCGGTACGGCGCTGGGTGCGCAGCACATTCAGGTCATCCCACGCCGACTCGCCCAGAAAACGTATGACGATCTCGCGATCGGAATACGACGTATAGTTGTAGGGGATTTCCCGGATGTTCTCGGCGCGGCCATTTCCGGCCTGGACGTTTTCGGTCAATCGTTTCTCCAGTCGCTCCATGCGAGTTGCGGAGCATAATGGGCGGATCGCATGAAAAAAACCTTAATTACAGCGCTTGAGCAAATCCATTCGCCCCGGCAGCATCCTGCCATGATCCAACTTTCCCGCCGCGTCCAGAAAGTCAAACCCTCGGCCACGCTGACCATCACGGCGAAAGCCGCCGAACTGCGTGCCGCCGGCCGCAACATCATCTCGCTCTCCGTCGGCGAGCCCGACTTCGACACGCCGAAGTCCGCCTGCGACGCGGCGAAGGCGGCCATCGACGCCGGCTTCACCCGCTACACCGCCGTGCCCGGCATCCCCGAGCTGCGCCGGGCGATCGCCGACAAGTTCCGCAAGGATAACGGCCTCGACTACGAAGCCGACGATATCCTTGTCTCCACCGGCGGCAAGCAGTGCATCTACAACCTGCTGCAGGCGATGATCGATCCGGGCGACGAGGTAATCATCCCGGCCCCCTACTGGGTCTCCTATCCCGACATGGTGCTGCTGGCCGAAGGCGAGCCGGTGACCGTCGACACCACCGCTGACTCAGGCTTCAAGCTTACCGCCGCACAGCTGGCGGCAGCGATCACGCCGAAAACGAAACTGTTGATCATCAACTCGCCCTCCAATCCGACCGGCATGGCCTATTCGGCGGACGATCTAGCCTCTTTGGGAGAAGTCCTGCGCAAGCATCCGCAGGTCGCCGTCGCCACCGACGACATGTACGAGAAGATCCTTTTCGACGGCAAACAGTTCGCCACCTTCGCACAGGTCAATCCCGACATGAAGGATCGCACCATCACGCTGAACGGCGTCTCCAAGGCCTATTGCATGACCGGCTGGCGCATCGGCTACTGCGCCGGCCCGCGCGAGCTGATCAAGGCGATGACCAAGGTGCAGAGCCAGAGCACCTCCAACCCCAACTCCATCGCCCAGAAGGCGGCGCTCGCTGCCCTCACGGGACCTGCCGATGCGCTCGCCGAGATGGTGCACACCTACGAGACACGCCGGACCTGGCTGGTCGAGGCACTGAATGCGATCCCGGGCATGCAGTGCATCACGCCGGACGGCGCCTTTTACGTATTCCCCTCCATCGAGGGCTGGATCGGCAAGACTACACCCGCCGGCCGCAAGCTCGCCGACGACATCGAGGCCTGCGCATGGCTCCTGGAGGATGCCGGTGTGGCGCTGGTGCCGGGCACCGAGTTCGGCGCGCCGGGCTTCATGCGCATCTCCTATGCGGTGTCGCAGGCCACGCTGGAGGATGCCGTCGGCCGCATCGCCAAGGCAGCCCAATCACTCAGATAACAGACCCTAGTCGACCGTTTTCCAGGTGCCGTCCGGCTGGCGGCAGGCGGTGCCGTGGGCCTTCTCGTGCTTGCCGTTGACGATGATGTCGGTCTCGTAGTCGCGGCAATCCTGACCATTATCGGCCCGGTAGGTTCTCGTCGGCGTGGTTTCGAAATCGGCGCCGGTATTGGGGTTATGCCAGCTGCTCGACTGGTTGTCGCGGTTGTATTCGAGCGCGGCCTGCGCCTTGCGGGCATCGCTCTCATCCATATAGCGGCCCATTTCGCTGCCGACATAGGCGCCGAGCAGGGTACCGGCGACAATGGCTGCCGTGCGGCCCGAACCCCGGCCCATGGTGGAGCCGAGCACGCCGCCCAAAACGCCGCCCATGACCGCACCGGTCTGCTGTTTGGTCTGGCAGCCGGCCAGAGGCATACTGAGGGCTGCGGCAAGAAGAATGATCACTACTTTTTTCATCGCTCACCTCTCTGCTGAAGTCGATCGCTTCAGCCTGGAAACATCCCGAATGCTCAACCCGAACCGATGTTGAACGGGTTATACCAACAATGACTATTGTAGTGGCTGCCGGATAAAAAAACGCAACACGATTGGCTCGCGACGATTACTCTCCGCCGGAAGCCCCAATCCGCTTTCTCACGGCCAGTGGGCATTGATCTCGTTCATGCGCCGGATGATGCGCGCCGAATGGTCCAGCATGTAGGTGAACAGGCTCAGGAGCAGCGGCTGGTTGAGGACGATCAGCCGGCAATAGCCCTGCCGGTCCATGCGGTAAAGCCGACAGGGACTGTGCGCCGTCACCGTCGCCGAGGCATCGCCGCCGGACAGGAAGGTCATTTCGCCGAACAGCGCAGCCTCTTCCGCCTCGCCGAGATAGAGGGTACGCGACGGCACCTTCATGGTGATGGCTGCCGAACCGGAACGCAGCAGATAGAGCCAGCCTCCGGGCTCACCCTGACGGATGATCTCGTCGCCGGTCCGGTATTCGACGATCTCGAAGGTCTCCCGGAGCAGATTCCGCTCCTCCTGATGGAGCTTGTGCAGCAGGATCTTCTCCTCGATCCAGTCGTAATCGATATCGCTATTGCTCGGAACACCGACCTCAATTCCCATGCAGGCATTATGGTCTTGTCGCATGCGTGCCACAAGCTGGCCGGAAGTCCAGGCTGCCGTACGGCTAAGGCATAAAGGAATGTTGCTTTCTGCGCCGAATCGGCAAGCCTGCCGCCTAGTTCGATCCATCCGGGGACATTGATATGGCACAGGCGCCCAAAATCGGTTTCGTCAGTCTCGGCTGCCCGAAGGCAACCGTCGACTCCGAGCGCATCCTGACCCAGCTGAAGGTCGAGGGTTACGGCTTTTCGGGCAGTTACGAGGATGCCGATCTCGTCATCGTCAACACCTGCGGCTTCATCGAGGCGGCCGAGCAGGAATCGCTCGATGCCATCGGCGAGGCGCTGCACGTCAACGGCAAGGTGATCGTCACCGGCTGCCTGGGAGCCAAGGAATCACTGATCCGGGAAAAGCATCCGGAGGTGCTGGCGGTAACCGGCGCCCACGAATACGAGGCGGTGATGCGGGCGGTCCATGCCCACCTGCCGCCGTCCGAGCGCAACGCCCACGTCGACCTGTTGCCCGCCTCCGGCGTGAAGCTCACCCCCCGCCACTACGCCTACCTGAAGATCTCCGAGGGCTGCAACCACCACTGCAGCTTCTGCATCATCCCCAGCATGCGAGGGCCTCTCGCCAGCCGGCCTATCGGCGAGGTGGTGCGCGAGGCCGAACGGCTGGTCGCCGACGGGGTCAAGGAGCTGATGGTGATCGCCCAGGACACCTCCGCCTACGGGCTGGATCTGAAGTACCGCACCGATTTCGTGCAGGGCCGCCCCGTGCGCACCCGTTTTTACGAGCTGTGCGAGGAGCTGGGCAAGCTCGATGCCTGGACCCGCCTGCACTACGTCTATCCCTATCCGCACGTCGACGAGGTGATCCCGCTGATGCGCGACGGTGTCATCCTCCCCTACCTCGACGTGCCGCTGCAGCACGCGAGCAACAAGGTGCTGAAGGCGATGCAACGGCCGGCGGCCGGCGAGAAGATGCTGGAGCGCCTTGCCGGCTGGCGTGACATCTGCCCGGAGCTGGTGATCCGCTCGACCTTTATCGTCGGCTTCCCCGGCGAAACGGAGAAGGATTTCCAGGAACTGCTCGACTTCCTCGATGTAGCCCAGCTCGACCGGGTCGGCGGCTTCGCCTATTCGCCGGTCGAAGGAGCGGCCGCCAACGCGCTGCCGGGCCAGGTACCGGAGGAGGAGAAGCAGCGCCGGCTGGAAGCCTTCATGGCCAAGCAGGCCGAGATCAGCACCTCCAAGCTGCGTAACTACGTCGGCTACGAGATGGCCGTGCTGATCGACGAGGTGCGCGACGATGCTGTGATCGCCCGCAGCTATGCCGATGCGCCGGAAGTGGACGGCACGGTGATCATCCCGGGCCGGCACGATCTGCAGCCCGGCCAGTTCATCGATGTCGAGATTGTCGATTCGGACGCCTTCGACCTGATCGGCGTACCGGTGACGGATAGCGATGACTGACATCGAGGTCTGCACGGGCCCCGAATGCGGCGCCTGCGGCGGACCGGAACTGCTGCTGCAACTGCAGCGACTCGGCATCGCCGCTGTGGCCGGCCATTGCCGCGGCCTCTGCCATGAGGCACCGGTAGCCGAGGTGAACGGCGAACTGCTGGCCGAGGCGAGCCTCGGGAAACTGCAGGCCATGTTGCAATGACCAACGAACCGCTGAACCTGCTGATCCAGTCCGCTGCCGCTGTCGGCATCGGCCTGCTGATCGGCGCCGAACGCGAGCGTAGCCAGGCGCGGCGCACCGGCCAGAAACGCCATCACGGTGTGGCCGGCATCCGCACCTTCGCGCTGGTATCGCTGACCGGCAACCTGCTGACCCTTATGCCCGCCCCGCTCACCGACTGGGCGGTCGCCGCAGGCCTCATGTTCACCATCGGCATCGCGTGGCTCGCCTATTTCCGGACGAGTGAAGGCAGCCTCGCCGACAAGGGCTATACGACCGAGGTCGCCCTTATTACCGCCTACATCCTCGGCGCGCTGACCGGTTTCGGCATGGCCGTCGAGGCGATGATGATGGCGGTGTTCGTGCTGCTGCTGCTGCACTTCAAGAACATCCTGCACGGCTTCTCGCATTCGCTGTCGCGCACCGATATCCGCCAGATCATCCAGTTCCTGATCATCAGCATCGTGATCCTGCCGCTGCTGCCGGACCATAACTACGGCCCGTACGAAGCCTTCAACCCGCAGCAGATCTGGCTGATGGTGGTGCTGGTTTCTGGCGTCGGCTTCGCCGCCTATGCGGCGATCAAGCTGCTCGGCACACGCGCCGGCCTGGGGCTCACCGGCGCGCTCGGCGGCATGGTCTCCAGCACGGCGGTGACGCTGGCGATGTCGCGCGTCACCCGCAGCCAGCCTTCCAGCATGCATGCCTCGCTCTTGGCCATCATCCTCGCCTGCGGTGCGATGTTTCCGCGCGTACTCACCTACGGCCTGATCTTCAGCCCGGCCACCGCCTACCGGCTGCTGCTGCCGGTCGGCCTGATCAGCGTCTTCGTGGCCGGATTCGTCGCCGTACTGTGGCGCAAGGCCCATCAGCCGGGCGGCGGCGAGAACTACGAGCTGAAAAACCCGCTGTCGCTGCCGGTGGCACTCTGGTTCGGCGTGCTGTTCGGCGCGGTGATCTTCTTCAGCAAGCTGGCCGAGGCCCATTTCGGCGGCAACGGCCTGTTCGCCGTCGCCGCTCTCTCCGGCATCACCGATGTCGACGCCATCACCCTCTCCACCACGCAACTGGCCAGGGGCGGCCTCGATGCGGCACTGGCCGGTCGCGTCATCCTGCTGGCCTGTGCCGTGAACACGCTGGTCAAGCTGGGGATGGGGCTGGCGATCGCCGCCCCGCAGGCCCGTCTCGGCCTCATCGCCGGGCTGTTACCGATGATCCTGATCTGCGGGCTGTTCATCCTGTTACCCTGATCAGCAGCAACGCCCGGCTGCAGGCGGGCTATAATCATATCCATGCGAGCCATGCGTATCCCAAGGCTGTCGCGGAAGCGCATCATCATCTCAGTCGTGTTGCTGACCCTGTTCGGTGTCGCCCTCGTGCTGGCGCCCGTACTGATCCGCCATGCAGCCACGACCTGGCTGCAGGAGCACGGCATTGCCGCCGCCAGCATCCGCGATGTGGACCTCAACCCGTTCACCGCCACGCTGGCCGTCGAGGGACTCGATGCAGGCAACGGCCTGAAGATCGGCCGGCTGCTGGTCGATCTCGACTGGTGGCCGCTGATTCACCACCGGTTGTCGATCCACCGGCTCACACTTGGCGACACGCAGCTGCAGCTCACCGAGGGGCGCAGCGGCAGCTGGCTGCCGGCCGGCCTGGTATTGCCACCGGCGCCGACCACATCGGCTCCCG
>DATLWR010000108.1:0-12994 GCA_035576205.1 Mariprofundaceae bacterium | reverse complement strand
ATGATTCTGATCGGCCAGGTTTCTATAGGCTTTATAAGAGCAATAATGACAATGTGTGTGTTCCTCTTAGTAAGCTTATCAATGCTGATATCAAGAAATACGGTAAAACTAGATTCGATACTCACAGTGAATTTGCAACGTGGCACAAAGTTGATCAAAAGAGTATCGACCGAGGAGATAGTGGTTATGATGGATGGGTTCAACAAGCAGATGTAGATATCAATAACGATGGGATTATGGACCAAGTTATAAGGACTTCTTGGTCAATGGGCGGTGCCATGAATGATTCATTGAATGTTTTACCAGAAAATGAATCGCAAAAAATAAGAATCGACGATTTAATAAGATCGGACAAAAAAATAATGTTCAATGTCAATAACTATTGGCTTGAAAGGTATCGAAAAAAATATGGCGATCCTCTTCTTGTTAGATGGGGTTGGTACTTTAAAGGAATTGCTTCACTTAATTTATTGAAAAAGACCGATGCAACCTATGTTGTTGCGCAGAATTATGCTGCTCCGACCAATGTTTCTGCGAAGATTTATGTGTTTCAGCTTGATAAAGATTTTAGACCTTACAAAGAGCGTGATGTTTGTATGTTTCTAAAAACTTGCCCTTGTAAGGGATGCGTTGATTTGCGTGGTGATGAGGTGAGTAAAAGCTTGCCTGCCAAAAAATGGTGCCAATAAATATTCATTGAATCGCGACCGGCATTCTAGACACACTTGAACGTCTGCTTTTGGCCGAAAGCAGACGTTCGCTTGGATAATAAAAAAGGCCGGCGATTGCCGGCCTTTTCCCTCTCCCTCCCCTCGGGAAACCTTTGCGAACGCTTACTTCACCAGCGTCAGCCAGTCCAGGTGGCGCTCGCTCTTGCCGTGCACCACGTCGAAGTACTTCTTCTGCAGCCGCTCGGTGATCGGGCCGCGCGAACCCTTGCCGATGATGCGGCCGTCGAGCTCGCGGATCGGCGTAACCTCGGCGGCGGTGCCGGTGAAGAAGGCCTCGTCGGCGATGTAGACCTCGTCGCGGGTGATGCGCTTCTCGCGCACCTTGTAGCCTTCCTCCTCGGCCAGCTGCATGACGGTCGAGCGGGTGATACCGTCGAGCGAAGCGGTCAGCTCCGGCGTGTAGATGACGCCGTCGCGGACGATGAAGATGTTCTCGCCGGAACCTTCGGCCACGAAGCCGTCGACGTCGAGGAACAGCGCCTCGTCGTAGCCGTCGCGCAGCGCATCGGATAGCGCCAGCATCGAGCTGATGTAGTTGCCGTTCGCCTTCGCCTTGCACATGGCGATGTTGACGTGGTGGCGCGCGAAGCTCGAGGTGCGGATGCGGATACCCTTCTCCAGCGCCTCCTTGCCGAGATAAGCGCCCCAGCTCCAGGCGGCGACGATAATGTGCGTCTTCAGGTTGTCGGCACGCAGACCCATGCCCTCCGAACCGTAGAAGCACATCGGCCGGACATAGGCGGAATCGAGCCCGTTCTCCTTCACGGCGGCGATCTGTGCGGCGACCAGCTCCTCGCGGGACCACGGCATCGGCATGTTCATGATCTTCGCCGAACGGAACAGACGCTCGGTGTGCTCGGCAAGGCGGAAGATCGATGTGCCCTGCTTGGCATGGTAGGCGCGCACGCCCTCGAAAACGCCCATGCCGTAATGCAGCGTATGCGTCAGCACATGCACCTTGGCCTCGCGCCACGGCACCATCTTGCCGTCGAACCAGATCACGCCGTCTCTATCCGCGAAATTCATTGCCATATCACACAACCTCGGAATTGGAGGGCGTAATGTAGGCAGAAAGATCGCAAAATTCCATGCCCAGCAGCCTGTTTGCTGTAACTTGTGTACCACGTCAACAAAATCTAGGCTGCCACGCCATGATCCGCGGCGAAAACTTAAGCAAGGTGTTCGGCGACGTAGCGGCTGTGCAGCCGCTGAACATCCGTATCCGGCGCGGAGCGATCACCGTCATCATGGGCGGCTCCGGTTCCGGCAAGACCACGCTCTTGCGCCTGCTCTCCGGGCTGGAGAAGCCGACCACGGGACACGTCTGGTACGGTGAGGAGGATCTCGTCGGCATCTCCGACAAGCGGCTCTACGAGCTGCGCGAGAAGATGGGCATGCTGTTCCAGTACTCGGCGCTGCTGAACTCGCTGAACGTCTACTACAACGTCGCCTTCCCGCTGCACGAGCACACCGATCTCGACGAGGAGATCATCCGCAAGATCGTCGCCATGAAACTCGAGCAGGTCGGGCTCCGGGGCTCCGAGCACCTGATGCCCTCCGAACTCTCCGGCGGCATGGCCAAGCGCATCGCTTTCGCCCGGGCACTCGCGATGGACCCGGAACTGGTCTTCTTCGACGAACCCACCTCGGGACTGGACCCGATCTCGGCCGGTGTGATCGCCACGCTGATCCGCGACACGGCGAAAAAGACCCACATGACGGCGCTCGTCGTCACCCACGACGTGCACGCCGGCCTCTCCATCGCCGACCACGTGATCCTGATGTGGCAGGGCGCAATCATCGCCGAGGGGCGGCCGGAAGAGGTGCGCAACAGTTCCGATGCCCGCGTACAGCAGTTCCTCGAAGGCAGGCCGGACGGCCCGATCCCCTTCTCGCGCAGCACCACCCCCTACCTCGACGAGCTGCTCGGCCAACCCGTGCAGAAGGCCTCGGCATGAACCATATCAAGGCGAAACAGAATCCGCTGGCGGTGATGTTCGGCTTTCTCGGCCGCTACTTCCTGACCGCCATCGAGAAGCTCGGCGACGCCACCCGCCTGTCGCTGACCTCGCTGGCGCTGGTGCTGCGCCGGCCGTGGCAGGGCAGGCATTTCGTGCTGCAGCTGTATGCGCTGGGGGTCGGCTCGCTGATCATCATCGCCATCACCGGCGCCTTCACCGGCATGGTGCTGGCGCTGCAGGGCTACTACACGCTGGCCAAGTTCGGCTCGGAATCGCTGCTCGGCGTCGGCGTGGCGCTCTCCATCATCCGCGAACTCGGGCCGGTGCTCGGCGCCTTCATGGTGATCGGCCGCGCCGGTTCGTCGATCACCGCCGAGATCGGCATCATGCGCGTCACCGAGCAGGTCGACGCGCTGGAGATGATGGCCGTCAATCCGAAGGCGCGCATCATCCTGCCGCGTATCGTCGCCGTCACGCTGGCGCTGCCGCTGCTGGTCGCCATCTTCGATGTCATCGGCATCGCCACCGGCTATCTCGTCGGCGTCGAGCTGCTGGGTGTGAATCCCGGCTCGTATGTGGCCGAGATGATCGCCAAGACCACCAGCCACGATCTCAACGGCGGCTGGCTGAAGGCGGTGGTGTTCGGTTTCATGATCGGCGCCATCTGTACCTACAAGGGTTACCGTGCCGTGCCGACCACCGAAGGCGTGGCGCAGGCCACCACGCAGGCGGTGGTGATCGCCTCGGTGGGGGTCTTGATCATGGACTACATTTTGACTTCGTTCTTCCTCTGAGCGACGGGAACCGGGAGAGATTATGGGATCCTACAAACGCATCGAAATGACCGTCGGCGTCTTCGTCTTCCTGGGCCTGCTGAGCCTCGGCTGGATGGCACTGGAACTCGGCAAGGTCGGCGGCCTAGGCCAGTCGGGCTATGTCGTCACCGCCACCTTCCGCGATATCGGCGGCGTACGCAGCGGCAGCGACATCATGATGGCCGGCGTGCAGATCGGCCGCGTCGACGATGTCGAGCTCATCAAGAACTCCAAGGCGCTCGCCAGGCTGCGCATCAACGACGGCGTCAAGATCACCGACGACGCCTTCGCCTCGGTGCGCACCAAGGGCATCATCGGCGACCGCTACATCCGCGTTACCCAGGGCATCTCGGACAGCTACCTGAAACCCGGCGACGAGTTCGAGGAGACCGAGGATGCGATCAACATCGAGGACCTGGTCAGCAAGTACATTTTCAGCGGCAAGCAGTAATCATTCCGCCTGTGCCTGCGACCAACATCTGGTAAACTCGAATACAGCACACTCCAAGGAGACCGATCCGATGAAACCGTTTCGACCCGTCATTACGCTGCTCGCCGCCCTGTTCGTCGCCGTGATGGGCGCTGTACCGGCGTCCTGGTCGGCCGATGCCCAGCCAGGGCCGAAGGCCGTCATCGAGGACACCATCAACCGCATCATCGACGTGCTGAACGCGCGCCAGGACAAGAGCCGGCTGGTCGAGGCCGATCGCGACGCCATCCGCAAGATCGTTACCGGCCGCTTCGACTATGAGGCGATGGCTTCCCGCAGCCTGGGCCAGCCATGGAAGGAGCTCGATGCGAAGGAACGGCAACACTTCACCGAAGTATTCCGCGAACTGCTGGAGCGTTCCTACGGCAACCGCCTCGGCACCTACAAGGGCCAGACCGTCACCTTCGGCGATGTCGAGATCCGGGGCGACAAGGCGCGCATCCTGACCACCGCCTCCGACGGCGTGAAGAACACGCCGATCGAATACCGCATGCACCAGACGCCGACCGGCTGGCAGGTCTACGACATCATCGTCGAGGGAGCGAGCCTTGTGCGCACCTTCTACCAGGATTTCCAGGGCCAGCTCGAGAAGGGCAGCTACCAGGAACTGGTGAAATCTCTGGAAGATCGCATCGCCAAGCTGAAGGCTCAGGACAGTGCCTGATCCGGTGGCCGCCGGCCGATGTCCAAACTGACCCGCGCGCTGGCAACCTGCCGGCGCGTGCTGCTTCTGCTGCTGTTCGGCATCGTGCTGTTCGGCGGCTGGGCCTATTCGCAGATGCCGAAGCTGGACGCGCTGCGCCCCAGCATCGAGAGCTACCTGAAGCAGGAGCTGCAGCTCGACACGCTGCAGCTCGGCAAGCTCTCCTGGTACTGGGCCGGCTTCCTGTGGATCGAATCCGACAAGCTCTCCTTCGAGACCAGTAACCACGCCATCGCTTACAAAAACGGCCGCATCTCGGTGCGCGTGCCTCTGTTCAAGCTGCTCATCGCCGAGATCGCCCCGGACAGCATCCGGCTGAACGGCGGCCGGCTGGAGCTGAAGCTCGCCGGCGGCGATGCCCGGCCGGCGATTCCTGCCGCCTTTCCGGGGCACCTGGTGCTCGACGATGTCGATCTTGCCTGGCAGTACGGCGATCTTGGCGGCCGCCTGCCCGGCCTGCGCCTGTTCGTCGACGGCAACAGCCGCAGCCTGAAGCTGCGCTCGGCCGATCTGCAGCTCTACCTGCAGCTGGATGACGACATGCTGCCGCACGCCCTGCGCCTCACCTGCAGCGGCAACAGCTGGCTGCCCTCGGCCTGGCAGCCGCTGCTCGGCATGCCGGCCGGCGAGTTGCGCCTGTTCCGCAACCGTCCGACGCAGTGGACGCTGGAGACCGAGCTCAAGCGGCCGCAGGGCACGACCATCAGGCTTGCGAAGGATTTCTCGCTGCCGCTCACGCAACTGACCGCCCGCCTGGAACTCACCGGCGGCCGCGACAAACCCGACGCCCCTTTCCGGCTTACCGCCGCCAGCCTGCACGAACTGCACTGGCAGCAGGAGAGCAACGACATCACCGCCAGCGGCAGCTGGCAGCAGGGCATGCTGACACTGGATGCGCAGGCCTCGCAGCTGGCCATGCCGCTTATCTGGAGCTGGCTGAAGCCGTTCGGCGAGGCCGACTGGCAGGCCTGGCTCGCCCGCATGCAGCACGGCCTTGCCACCGACGGCAAGGCGCATATCGAACTGCCCTGGCAGCAGCCCCTGGCCGGCCTGCCGACCGGCCGGGAGCTGGCCGCCGTGCGTTACCGGGTGACCGGCAAGGTGGATGATGCCGATATCGCGCTGGGCCTCGCCTCCGCCGACGAACTCACCGGCACCGCCGCCGATATCGAGCTGGACGAATCGGGGCTGCATGCGCATGTGCGGCAAGCCATGCTGCCGCTGGACATCGGCCAGGCCAGCGGCGAACTGCTGCTGCCGTGGAATACGCTGGAGCTGAACATCAACGGCACGGCCAAGGTCGATGCGGCGCGGCTGGGCGCCTGGCAGGCGCCGGAACTGCTCGACGGCACCCAGTGGCAGCAGGCCGCCAGTCACGTCAATTTCATGCTGCGCTGGACCCCGCCGCAGGCGGAACCGACGGAAGCGACCGTCGTGCTGCAACCGGAAAGCGAGTGGCAGCTGAATGTCGGGGGGCTGCCGGTCATCGCTTCCGGCGGCACCCTGCAGTGGGACAAGCAGAAGGGGCTGTCGATGAACAGCATGCAGGTGCGTACGCCGCACATGCTGGGCAAGCTGTCGATCGCCGCCAGCCGCAATGCCGCCGGCCTCTGGCAGGTCGACAGTGCCGCCGCCGATATCGCGAGCGATTTCGCCACCCTGGCCGAACACTTCGAGCTGCCGGTCGGCGGTGCGACGGGCAGCCTGCAGACCCGGCTCAGCTACGACGGCCAGTGGCACGGCAACCTCGACCTGACCGATGCTGGCTGGGATAACCTGCTCGGTTCGGCCAAACCGGCGGGCAGGGCCTACCATGTCGAGCTGACGGGCAGTGCCGATGCCGGCAGCCCGTTCGGCAACATCCACATCGATCGCATCGACAGCAGCGGCGATGCGCTGGAGCTGCACGGTTCGGGCAGGATCACCCCCGAGGGGCTGAACCTGAAGCTCGACCGCATCAAGAGCACCTTTTTCGACGGCGGCATGCAGATCCGTGCACCGTTCGGCCCCAGCGTCCCCTGGGAGCTGGACGTCAATGCCGCGCTGCTCTACCGCAAGGCATTGCCCACGGAGCTCAGTTCGGCAACCACGACCACGAAGCCGTGGGCATTGCGCGCCAACATCGATCACTTCATCTGGAACGAGGCCAGCCTTTCCGGGGTGTCGATCCAGCTCGCCTCCTCGGAAGGCAGTGTCGGTGTCATCGAGGCGAAACAGATCCACACCGCCCAGACCGACCTCATGAACGTGCGCTCGATGTTCGCGCTGCCCGGCGGCGGCCGTATCGACCTGCGCCATCTCTCCGCCGACGTCGAGAAGCAGCAGATCAGCCTCTCGGCGACGCTCGAGCCGGCAACCGACGGCGGCATGCACTGGCAGGGCTTCGCCGAGATCAGCGGCGATTTCGGCCATCTGATGCACGAGGGCAAGCTCTCGGATCGCTTCACCGGCGGCCAGATGCATGCGCTCTTCTCCGGCCGCGGCATCGTCATGCGCGAGCAGCCGTGGTGGCAGGGGCTGGACGGCCGCCTCAGGCTGCGCGTCGACAACGGCCACATCCAGGAGGGCGGCTCGCTGACCAAGCTGCTGGCTGCCTTCAACCTCGCCGACCTGCCGAAACTGCTGACCGGCCAGCGCCCGGACCTGGCCGGCCCGGGACTGATGTACGACCGCCTGCAGATGGAGGGCATCATCGACGGCAAGAACATCGCCATCCGCAATGTCGTACTGCGCTCCGCCGCTTTCGACCTCGCCGGCCGCGGCAAGCTGGATGTCAAGGCCGGCACCATCGACCTGCTGATCATCGCCCGGCCGCTGCAGAACCTCGATGCGCTGCTGTCGAAGATCCCGCTGCTGCGCGACATCCTGGGCGGCGCCGCCCACAGCCTGATGCGCAAGGTCTACCGCATGCACGGCCAGTTCTCGGACGCCACCGTCGAATCGGTCGACCCGCAGCAGGTGGGGCTGGCCTCGCCGGGGCTCGTCGAGTCGCTGCTGAACCTGCCGCAGCTCTGGTTCGGCAGCCAAAAACCTGGGCAGCCGTCCACCACGCAGTGACGTTGGCAAGCCGGGAGCGATCCGTATAATCCCCGCATGCGCCTGATCATGCTGGACACGGAGACGACCGGTCTCTCGCCGATGAACGGCGACCGCATTGTCGAGATCGGCGCCGTCGAGGTCCTGCACCGCACCGTGCGGCCGGAAAGCAAGTTCCACCACTACATCAACCCCGAGCGCCATATCCCCGAAGAGGTGGTCCGCATCCACGGCATCGACGATGCCAAGGTCAAGGATGCACCGAAATTCGTCGATATCGCCGGCGACTTCCTCGCCTTCATCCAGGGAGCCACGCTGGTGATCCACAACGCCGCCTTCGACCTCGGCTTCATCATGCACGAGCTCAGGATCGCAGGATGCTCCGGCATCAACGACGTGCCGGTGATCGATACGCTGGGCTATGCGCGCAAGAAGCATCCGAACCAGCGCAACAACCTCGATGCGCTGTGCGACCGTTACGGCATCGAACGCGGCCACCGCACCTTCCACGGCGCCCTGCTCGACGCCGAGCTGCTGGCCGACATGTACCTGGCCATGACCGGCGGCCGCCAGTTCTCGCTGGCCAGCGATATCCCGCGCCAGCCGGCCTCCGCCTTCGTGCAGCTGCCCGAAGCTTCCGGCAGCCGCGACGAACAGGCCGAAACGGCGGCACTGATGCGGCGCAAGCCGCTGCCGATGCCCGAGGAGGACCTGCTCGCCCACCAGAAATTGATGGAGCGCATCCACAAGGAGAGCGGCGGCCAGTCGATCTGGATGGCGGCACCCGAAAACGCCTGATCTCCGTGCTGCCGCCGTCCTTCTCGCCCATCCTGTTCGTCTGTGCCGGCAACCTCTGCCGCAGCCCATTTGCCGAGAACTACTGCCGCAGCCGGCTGGCCGGCGCCGGCATCGAGGCGGAGTGTTTCAGCCGCGGCCTGATCGCCATGCCGGGCCGGCATGTGCCCGACACCGCCCTGAAGATCGGCAAGGAGTTCGACGTCGATCTCGGCAGCCACATCTCGCAGCCGCTGCTAGCCCCCGACCTCGAACGGGCCGCCATGGTGCTGGTCATGGAAAAGAAGCAGCGCCAGCATCTCGCCAAGATGCGGCCGGCCTATATCGGCAAGGTGTTCCTGCTGTCGCAGAGCGGCGCCGACATCGTCGACCCGATGGGGCAGGACGAGGATTCGTTCCGCAAGGTGTACGGCGAGATCGTCGACGAGCTGGACGGCTGGCTGCAGCGCTTCGGTGTCAGCTGAACGTGAGCATCTTGCCTCGCCCCCGGCAGGCGATAAGATCGCGGCACTGACCGACGATGCGGGTGTAGTACAATGGTAGTACAGCAGCTTCCCAAGCTGAGAACGAGGGTTCGATTCCCTTCACCCGCTCCAGTTCGATGAACGCCACCACCTTTTCCCTGACCCTCGACGACGGCAACCGCAGCCTCGCGGCCGCCGCCGGATCCGTCACGCTGCTGACCGGGCCGGTCGGCAGCGGCAAAAGCCTGTGGCTGGAGCGGCTGGCCGGGCTGAAACCGCTGCCCGCCGGGATAAGCTGCACCCTCGCCGGCAAACCCTGGCCCGACAAAAAAAGCTCCGCCGCCGTGCGCCTGCTTCCCGACCTGCAGCCGCCCATTTTCCTCGGCCAGACGCTGGCCGAGGAACTCGCCTTCGGCCTGCCTGCCGAACCGGCCGCGGAGCGATTGCAGGCAGTCCTCGGCAGCTGGGGACTTGCCGGCCTGCCGCTCTCCGGCAACGTCCGCAACCTCAACCGCCTCGAGGCACTGCGTCTGCTCCTGGCCGGCATGGAACTCGCCGCTCCCGGGCTCGCGCTGCTCGACAATCCCACCGCCTCGTTGCCGGCCGACGAGGCGCAAAAGCTCTGCGCCGAGATCCGCGACTGGGCCGCGCGCGGCAATCTGGTCGTGGTGGTCGCCTGCAATCGCTGGCAGGATTGGCAACCGTGGGCGGGGCAGATATGGCGACTTGCGAGCGCCGATACCCTGCCAGCCACGGAGGTCGCGCATGGCTGACTTCGTTCGTTTTTCCTTTGCACTGAGCGCCCGCATGCATTCCTACCTGATGCTGCGCGATGCGCTGCGCTGCCTTGCCGATGCCGCCGACGACCGCGACCCTTACCGCTGGCTGCATGCCGCCATCGACCTGCGCACCTCGCTGATCGGCGACCAGGCGCGCAAGGTCGCCATTCCCGAGCTGCATGCACTGCTGGCCACGACGCAATCGCACCTGAAAGGCCTCGCCAAGGAACATCCGCAATACGCCGACAACATCCGCAAGGCCTGCGACAAACTGCAGGGGCACATGGACGGCCTGCAGGAGGGGCTCGGCGAGGCCTGCAACCTGCTCGAGCGCGATGCGCTGCTGAATGCCTACCTGAATACGCAGAAGAAACAGGACTGGCTCGGCCACAAGCCGTGCCTGCCGCGAGCCCTGCCGACGCTGTGGCAACATCACGGGAGCCGAACCGAGCCGCTGGCCAGCGCACTGAGCCCGCTGACCGAGGCTGTCGAGGAGCTCGACGGCATGCTGCACGACTTCGTCGGCTGGGAAAAATGCACGGCGAAGGGCGGCAGCGACCATGTCACGCCGCCGCGCGATCAGGCTTTCGGCCTGCTGGTCGTCGCCCTGCCTGCCGCAGCGGTCGCTGGCGGTGTGGTGCCGGACATCTCCGGCAACCGGCACGCCATCCGGTTGCGCTTCCAGCGCTGGCAGCCGGGCCAGCCGCCCGCCGAGGTCACCGAGGATCTCCCCTACATGATGATGCTGGTACCGATCGCCTGATGCCTGATCCTGCGAAGCCCGATCACCCGATGAAGCCGCCGAAGTTCCGCTGCCCCGTCTGCCGCAAGCCCGTCGCGCGCGATGCCGAAGCGTTCCCGTTCTGCTCGGATCGCTGCAAGCGCATCGATCTCGGCCACTGGGCGACCGGGGACTACCGCATCCCCGGTGATCCCGTTCCCGAACAGCCGGACAGCGACGATGTCTGATTCGATACCGACACCGAAGCTGACCTACACGGCGGTGAGCTTCGCGCTGCTGGTGCCGGTACTCATCTGGCCGGTGTTCTGGTGGGGCGAGGCGAGCCTGAATCCCGGCCTCGACATCGGCCAGGTCTGGCTGCTGGCCGCCGCGACACTGCTGATCTCGGCCATCGGCGTCGATTCGGTGCTGCACTACCGCACCGATCACCTGTCGCCCTTCTTCGCTGCCGGCTGGATCCTGTTCGGCACGCTGGCCGTCTCCATGGCCCTGCGCACGGAACACGGCGCTTTCCTGATCGGCTGCCTGTTCGCCCTGCATGCCACCCGCTCCGGCATCGGCCTGTGGCGGCACGGGGAGGAGTGGTGGCTGTGGCCGGCCTGGGTACGCGACACGCTCGCCGCTCTGGGCATGTTCGCCTGGCAGATCCTGCTGTCGCATGTCTGATCGTCCGCTGATTCTCGCCTCGACATCCCCCTATCGCAGGGAACTGCTGGAACGGCTGCATCTGCCGTTCACGCAGGAGCGGCCCGACTTCGACGAGCTGCCGGCCGGCAGCATGGCCCCTGTCGAACTGGTGCGGCACAACACGCTCGGTAAGGGGCGCAGCGTTGCCGCCCGCCACCGCGACGCCCGTGTCATCGCCTCCGACCAGCTCGCCGTCTGCAACGACCTCGTGCTCGGCAAGCCGGGCACGGCCGAGCGGGCCATCGAGCAGCTCGGGATGTTGTCGGGCCAGCGCGTGGAGTTCCTGACCGGCCTGGCGCTGCTCGCGGCCGAGGAGGAGCGCTTCGACATCGTGCCGTTCACGGTGCAGTTCCGCGAACTGGAGATGCAAGAGATCGAGGCCTATGTGCGCACCGAGCAGCCGCTCGACTGCGCCGGCAGCTTCAAGTCGGAAGGGCTGGGCATCGCGCTGTTCGAATCGATGCACGGCGACGATCCGACGGCTTTGATCGGCCTGCCCTTGATCCGTCTGTCGGAGTGGCTTAAGCCCCTGCGCTTCCTCTGATTCTGTTCATTTGATTTAACGGGCCAGCGCCTTGAGCTGGCGATCGTGCCAGCGCGCCATGGTGAGCTGTGCGACAATGGCGCCAACGAGGGCAAGGAACATGTCCCACTGCGTATCCCAGACATCGCCCTGGGTGGCCAGGAAAGCCACCGCCTCGTCGCCGCTGGCGACCGCCACCCGCCATTCGATGATCTCGTAGAGCGCGCTGATCGCGAGGCAGACGCAGGTCACAAGGAAGAACAGCCACTTGCCGCGGACAAGCGGCGAGCGGCGCAACAGGATCTCGCGCGCCACAATGGCCGGGAAGAAGCCCTGCGCGATGTGGCCGAGACGATCGTAGTAGTTGCGCGCCAGATCGAAGGTGTCGCGCAGCCAGTTGAACAGCGGCATCTCGGCATAGGTGTAGTGGCCGCCGACCATCAGGATCAGGCAGTGCAGCACGATGCCGGTATAGGCGAGATCGGTGAGCCGGAAGCGCGCATAGGTGGCCGCCACGATCATGAAACCGGCCATCGCCGGGAAGACCTCGAGGAACCAGGTGAAGTAGTCGTGCGGCCGGTAAGCCGACCAGGCGAAAACGGCGATGAACAGCGCCAGCAGAAGCCGGTGGCCGAGGGCGATGTTCATGCCCGCTCCAGGATCACGAAGTCGTAGGCGTACGGGTTCTTCTCGTCGGCGGCGTGCGCTTCGCGGAAAGTTTCGCGCCAGCTGCTCCGCTCGAAGGCCGGGAACCAGGCATCCCCCTCGAAGGCGGCATGGATCTCGGTGACGTACAGCCGGTCCGCCCGCGGCAGCAATGCGGCGTAGATCTCCGCCCCGCCGATCACCATGATCTCCTCGGCCCCCGGCACCATCTGTTTCGCCTCGTCGAGACTGGTGACGACCGTGCAGCCGTCGATGGCCAATCCCTGCTGCCGGCTCAGCACGATGTTGGCGCGTCCCGGCAGCGGCCGGCCGATCGACTCGAAGGTCTTGCGTCCCATCAGGATCGGCTTGCCCAGCGTGTTCCGCTTGAACCACTGCAGGTCGGCCGGCAGATGCCACGGCAGCCGGTTTTCCCGCCCGATCAGGCGGTTGTCGTCCATGGCCCATATCAGGCTCAGCATCGCCGCCTGACTCATGGCCGTTCGTTCCGTATCGACGTCATGGCGCCAGCCTAGCAAATATCTGCCGTCGAAAAGAACCGGAATCCATCATCGCGACATTTGTGGAACCCGGCGGCGGCCAATACAGTGCGCCGCAACAGA
>DATLWR010000107.1:0-16333 GCA_035576205.1 Mariprofundaceae bacterium | reverse complement strand
GCAGGTGCTCCCGTGCGAAGCGGTGGGTGCATTGGCCCGCCGAGCTGTTAAACTCCGGCGCTCGACAGCTTACTGGAGGTTGCAATGCCCTGGAGTGACCCGAATCAGTCCAACAACCCATGGGGAAATCGCGGCGGTGGCGCCGGCGGCCAGACGCCGCCGGATCTGGACGAGGTGATCCGCAGGCTGCAGGAGCGTTTCGGCGGCCTGTTCGGCAAGCCCGGCGGTCCGAAGGGGCCGGGGGGAATCAGCAAGGGCGGCGTGGCCGGCCTGATCGCCGTGCTGTTCGTATTGTGGGCCAGCTCGGGTTTTTACATCGTTGCCGCCGATGAAGAGGCGGTAGTGTTGCGTTTCGGCAAGGCCGTGGCGACCAACGGACCTGGCCTGAAATGGCACCTTCCGTATCCGATCGAGACGGTCGAGAAGCTGCCGGTGACCCGTGTGCAGCGTGTGGAGATCGGTTTCCAGCAGTTCCCCGATGGCACCATCCGCAAGCGGACGAACGAATCGCTGATGCTGACCAGCGACGAGAACATCGTCGATATCTCCTTCATTGTGCAGTACAAGATCAAGAACATCGAGAACTACCTGTTCGATATCGACAATCCCGAGAAGACCGTGCGCGATGCCTCCGAGTCGGCCATCCGCGAGGTGATCGGACGTACCCTGATCGACGATGTGCTGACCACCAAGAAGGCTGAGGTGGAAGTGGAAACGCAGGACCTGATCCAGTCCATTCTCGATGGCTACAAGGCGGGTATTTCTGTGACGACCGTGAAGCTGCGCGACGTGCAGCCGCCCGAGCGTGTGATCAAGGAGTTCAAGGATGTGGCCTCGGCGCGTGAGGATCGCGAGCGCGCCAAGAACGAGGCACAGGCCTATGCCAACGACATCATACCGAAGGCGCGCGGCGAGGCCAAGAAGATGGTGCTCGATGCCGAGGCCTACGAGCAGTCGCTGGTCGACCGCGCCAAGGGCGAGGCGAAGCGTTTCGAGAGCATCCTGGCTGCTTACCAGAAGGCACCGGAGGTGACACGTAAGCGACTCTATCTGGAGACCATGCAGGAAGTGCTGTCCAAGGCCGACAAGGTCATTGTTGAAGGCAAGGTGGCCGATCGTGTGCTGCCGTATCTGCCGCTCGATCGGGCGGCCGGCAAGGTGGAGGTGCAGAAATGAGCCCGAAGCAGATGTTGATCGCAATCATTATTGCCGCCCTGCTGGGGGTGACCGGGGCCAGCACCTTCATTGTCGACCAGCGCCAGCAGGCCCTGGTGCTGCAGCTCGGTGAACCGCTGCGGGTGGTGACCGATGCCGGCCTGCATTTCAAGTTGCCCTGGCCGGTCAATAACGTGGTGACCTTCGATCGCCGCCTGCTGGAAGATGATGCGGCGGCCAACGAGGTGATCACCAAGGACAAGAAGACCATCCTGGTGGACAACTATACGCGCTGGCGTATCAGTGATCCGCTGAAGGTGTTTCAGGTGGCCCGCAACCAGCGCGAGGTCGCAGCGCGCATGGAAGACGTGGTGCGTGGCAAGGTGCGCGAGGTACTGGGCCAGCACACGCTGCAGGAGATCGTGTCCGGTGGCGAGGAGGCCAACCTGCGTGCACAGCTGATGCAGATGATCCGTGACCGCGCCGACAAGGATGTGCGCGATCTCGGCATTCAGGTGGTGGATGTGCGTATCAAGCGCGCCGATCTGCCGTCGGAGAACTCCGATGCCGTGTTCGAGCGTATGAAGGCCGAGCGCCAGCGCATCGCCAAGGAGTACCGCTCGGAGGGCGAGGAGGCCGCCAAGGAGATTCGTGCCGAGGCGGAGAAACAGCGCCAGGTGATGCTGGCCGACGCCTATCGCCAGTCGGAGATCATTCGCGGCCAGGCCGAGGCCGAGGCCACGGCCATCTACGCCAAGGCGCATGAGCGCGATCCGAAATTCTATGCCTTCATGCGTTCACTGGAGGCATACCGGAATTCGATCCAGCCCGGTACCCGGCTGGTGATCTCTCCCGATTCCGAATTCTTCCAGTACTTCGAGAGGTCGACGGGAACGGGTAAATAGGAGACGGCCGTGAACGACCTGTGGGCGGCGCTCGGCCTGGTGCTGGTGCTGGAAGGGGCGCTGTATGCGCTGTTTCCGGCCCAGATGATCGAGATGATGCGCAAGCTGCCCGAGCTGCCGGTACCGGCCCTGCGATTTCTGGGTCTGACGGCGGTGGGGATCGGCTGGCTGGTGGTCTGGCTGGTTCGGGGCTGAACGGCGGGTCGTCGCCCGTAAGTTTACAATGACTCCGGTTTTTCCTGCTCGTCCTTTTTCGCATCCGTGGCGGGAATCTGTTCGGGCGGCGGCAGGGTGTCGGTCGTCATCGCCTTGGCGGCTTCGTCACCCATGATATTGCGGACCGCTTCCAGAGAATGCTGCAGCTTGCGCTGCACACAGGCATAGAGCGAAAAGCCGAAATCCGAATAGCGCTTGCGCCATGCCTGTACCGAATCGTTGCTGATCATCAGCAGTCGCAGCGGCGTGATGGCGGTAACCGAGGCGGCATGCGGCTTGCCGGTGATCACCGAGATCTCGCCGACCTCATCGCCGGATGAAATGCGTGCGAAGACGATGCGCTTGCGCTGGTCATGCGGATGTACCATCGAGGCCTCGGCCTCGCCGCCCAGTACCAGGTACATGAAGCGGGTGTCGGTATCGCCTTCGCGGATCAGCGTTTCGCCGGCATCCAGCGATACGAAGCGGCCGTTATAGAGCACGATCTCTCGAACCGCCTGCGGCAGGCTGGCAAAGACCGGATTGACAGCCAGGGCACTGGCGGCCGAGCGGCGTTCGGCGAGCTGGGTCAGCGAGCGCATGAAGCGTTCGTTGGAGTTCAGGATATCGCGGATATGCTCGCCGGGGATCGTATACAGCACCGTCGGTTCGATGGTGCGCACACCCGCACCGGCCGGGGCGTTGTAGAGCAGCGAGGCCTCACCGAAGATTTCGCCGGGGGTGATTGAGCCGACCTGGAATACCTCGTCGGCGTGCCGTTTGTTGACCATCAACAGGCCGGATTTGACGAGATAAAGGTCGCGCGGTTGCTGACCTTCGGTGATCACCGGTACGTCGGCCGCCAGTTCCATGATCGTCGCGGTGGAGCGGAGGAAGTGCAACTCGTCGGGGAACAGGACTGCCAGCGACGGAAACTGCCGGCCATCAAAATTCAGGTTCGTTTCTTCTTCAAACTGTGATTCCATTAGGGCCAGTATGGATGCAGCAGGAATAAGCTGCAAGTGCGCAGATTACAGGGGGAAATGCCTTTATGCCCGAGTTGCCGGAGGTCGAAATCGTACGCCGGGGTCTGGCACCGCACCTGACCGGCAGGCGATTGGCCGCCACCTCCCACAGCGGCGCACCGCTGCGTTTTCCGCTCCCCGATTTCTCGCCGCTCTACGGCCGGCGTCTGCTGGCGGTCGACCGGCGCTCCAAATACCTGCTTTTCCGCTTCGAAGGCGGTCTGACACTGGTCTGGCATCTGGGGATGACCGGCCAGTTCCATGCACTGGCAATGGTTGCTCCACCCGGCCCGTTCGAACATGTGCGCCTCGACTTCGACGGTGGCGTCAGCCTGCGCTACCGGGATGTGCGCCGCTTCGGCTATGCGGGGCTGTTGCGGGAGAACAAACTCATGGCGCATCCGTGGTTCGCGTCTCTGGGGCCGGAGCCGCTGGAGACGTCGTTCGATTCTGGCTGGCTGCGACAGGTCTGCAGCGGGCGCCGGGCACCGATCAAAAGCCTGCTGATGGATGCCCGTTGCGTCGTCGGGGTCGGCAACATCTACGCTTCCGAGTCGCTGTTCCGGGCCGGCATCCATCCGGCCAGGGCCGCCGGGCGGATTTCGGCGGCGCGCCTTTTTGCACTGGTGGCGGCAGTGAAAACGGTGCTTGCCGAGGCGATCGAGGCGGGCGGAAGCTCGATCCGTGATTTCGTCCATGCCGACGGCAAGCCGGGTTATTTTGCGCACCATTTTGCCGTTTACGGTCGCGAGGGCAGGCCATGCCCGAACTGTGGCGAGCCGGTCCGCCGGCTCGTGCAGGCCGGACGCAGCAGCTTTTATTGTCCGAGCTGTCAGCATTAGCACGGATATGTAGGATGCGGCCAGTTTCGTTTCTGGAGGCAATGTGAAACAGGCACTGGAAGGCGCATTGCAGCAGGCCGTGGAGTCGCTGCTGACCGATCATCCGCATGCGGCGCATATCCGCGTGCAGCTGACCCGAACCAAGACGCGCGAACATGGCGACTATGCCTGCAATGTCGCCATGCCGCTGGCCGGGCTCTTGCAGCAGAAACCTCACGAGGTTGCCAGCCGCATTCTTGCCACCGTCAAGTGGCCGGCTGCCGTTGCCGGTGCCGAGATCGCCGGTCCGGGGTTCATCAATATCCGGTTGCATGAGGCCAGCGAGGCCGACGCCATCAAGAATATCCTGCGCTTGGGCGAAAATTACGGGAAAGCTGCGCATGCGGCGGCGGCCGGCCGCATCTGCCTGGAGTTCGTCTCCGCCAATCCGACCGGGCCGATGCATGTCGGGCATGGCCGCGGGGCGGTAGTCGGCGATTCGCTGGCGCGTCTGTTGGCGGCGGTAGGCCATGATGTGCACCGCGAGTACTACATCAACGATGCCGGTGCACAGATCGGCGTGCTGGCCGAATCGGTCTGGCTGCGTATCCGCGAATTGCAGGGCGAAGCCGTCGAGTTCCCCGATTCCGCCTATCCGGGGGACTACGTGATCGATATCGCCCGCGACATTCTGGCCCGCCACAGCTATGCCGAGCTCGCCGCCATGGGCGACGAAGCACGCCGCGAGCTGGTCGGCAGCGAATCGGTGGCCGCCAACATGGCGACGATCAAGGGCGATCTGGCCGCACTCGGTATCGGATTCGACCAGTTCTTCTCCGAGCGTGAGCTGCACGCCTCCGGCCGGGTCGGCGAGCTCATCGAGCGGCTGAAGCAGCAGGGGGTGATCTACACCGGTACGCTGCCGCCGCCGAAAGGCAAGGAGGTGGAGGATTACTCACCGGTCGAGCAGTTGCTGTTCCGCACCACCGAGTTCGGTGACGACGTCGACCGTCCGGTCGGGAAGCAGGACGGCACGCCGACCTATTTTGCTGCCGACATCGCTTACCACTTCGACAAGCACCAGCGCGGCTTCGCCCGCATGATCGACGTCTGGGGTGCCGACCATGGCGGCTATGTGGCGCGCGTGCAGGCGGCGATGAAGGCGCTGACCGGCCGTGACAAGCAGCCCGACGTGCTGCTGGTGCAGATGGTGAACCTGACCCGCAACGGCAAGCCGGTGCGGATGTCCAAGCGTGCCGGCACCTTTGTGACGCTGCGCGAGGTGACCGACGAGGTGGGCAGTGACGCGGTGCGCTTCAACTTCATGACCCGTCGCGTGGAGAGCCAGCTCGACTTTGACCTCGAGGTCGCCAAGCAGAAGAACGACGAGAATCCGGTCTATTATGTGCAGTACGCCCACGCCCGGGTGTCGGCGATCCTGCGCAAGGCGGCCGAGGAGGGAGTGGTGCTGGCCGATCCGGAATCGGTCGATCTCTCCTGCCTGACGGCCGAGGAGGAGCGGCTCCTGATCGCCAATCTGCTCGGCTATCCGGAAATGCTTTCCAAGGCGGCCGAGTGGCTGGAGCCTTACCGTGTGGCCACCTACATCATGAAGCTTGCCGCCGATCTGCACGGGTTCTATCACAAGCACCGGGTGATCACCGACGATGCAGGGCTCACCCAGGCACGCCTGCTGCTCGTGCGGGCGGTGGGGCAGGTGATCCGCAACGCGCTCGGCATCCTCGGTGTATCGGCACCGGAGCGGATGTAAGTGGCCGGCAGCGATTTCGCCAAGCTGGAGGCGCCCGGCCGGGCGGTGGCACCGAAGTCGTCTGGATTTTCCTCCTTCGTGCTGGTAGCCGGCATCCTGCTGGTGGTGGCGCTGGCATTTTCCGGCGGCTACTGGCTGGGCAAGGAACATGGCGCCCAGATCGCCGAGTCGGCCGAGAAGGCGAGGCTGGTCGAGCAGATCAAGCAACAGCAGGAGGAGATGGCCAAGCTGCGGCAGGAGGCCCAGCAGCAGCGCCGCGATGCCGATGTGTCGACCAGCCGGATCGGCGATCTGACCTTCTACAACGATCTCCCCAAGCAATCGGTGACCCCGGCGCCGCTTTCCGGCACCGGCGTGGCGCCACCCGACGAAATGGCATCGCCCGCCGAGCAGCCGGCACCGCAGCCCAATTCGCAGACCACGGCCAAGGCGGCAGGCGATGATCTGCTGCGCAATATCATCCAGCGCGAAATGACGGGAGGAGCCGCCAGCGCCGCCTATGTCGTGCAGGTCGGTTCGTTTCGCAGCAGTCCCGAGACGGCGCCGCTCCTGAAGAGTCTTGCCGGCCTGGGGGTGCACGCCTCGGTACGCCAGGTCGATCTGAAGGAGAAGGGGCAGTGGTACCGCGTCTATGCCGGCCCGTATCCGAGCCGCGACGAGGCGGACAAGGCGCGCCTGCAAATCCGGAAAAATCTGAAAATCGACGGCCTGGTGCTGCGTGACCGCTGATCGCGCCGTGATTCGCGAGCAGTGGGTGTATGCGCATCTGGGATCAGAGGCCGGCATCGAGAAGCTGGCCGGGGATGCATCGTTCCGCTCCTACTATCGGGTACGCCTGAATGGCGTCACCTACGTGCTGATGGATGCGCCGCCGGAGCATGAGGATGTGAAGCCGTTCCTGGCCGTCCGGGAGTGGTTCGAACGGACCGGCATCCGCGTTTCGCACCTGGTGGCGGAGGATGTCGTGCAGGGATTTCTGCTGCTCGAGGATTTTGGTGACCACACCTGGGCATCGCATCTGCGGCAGGGTGGCGATGTCGAGCCGCTGTTTGCCGATGCACTGCGGCAGCTGCACCTACTGCAGGCGTCGGGGCCGGGAATCGAACTGCCGCTGTTCGACATGGCGCGCATGCGGCGTGAATGCGATCTCTATCTCGACTGGTATCTGCCGCGGGTGGCCGGCCATACGCCGACGCCAGGCGAGCGGCAGGCCTATCATGATGCGCTGTCGCCACTGTTGGCCGAGATCGAGGCATTGCCGCGCGTGCCGGTGCACCTCGATTTCCACAGCCGCAACCTGATGCTGCCGGCAGGTCGACTGCCGCTCGGCATGATCGATTATCAGGATGCGGTGACGGGGCCGGTCACCTACGATCTGGCCTCGCTGCTCTACGACTGCTACCAGGACTATCCGGAAATGTTCAGGTGCGACTGGAGCCGGCGTTTCTTCGAGACGCTGCCGGTTCCGCTTCGGGATTGCTTCGATGGCTTCGAGGCATGGCACCGGCTGCTCAGGCTTACCGCCATGCAGCGCCATCTGAAGGCGATCGGTATTTTTGCCCGCCTGGCGCATCGCGACGGCAAGCTGCAGTTCCTTGGCGAGATTCCGCTGACCCGCAAGCATCTGTGTGAGGAGATGCTTGCGCTGGGCCTGGCGGCTACCGATTTTCCGCTGCTGGCCATCGGGCCGGCCGAGAAAGTTTCCGCTTGTTCATCCTGAGGATATCCGTAGGGTGGCCGCCCCACCAAGGAGGGCGCCATGCAGATCGCCAAGGATAAAGTCGTCTATTTTCATTACACCCTGACCAATGATGCCGGCGAGGTGCTGGATTCGTCGGAGGGTGCCGAGCCGATGGCTTACCTGCACGGTGCCGCGAATATCATCCCGGGGCTCGAGAAGGCGCTGGAGGGCAAGTCGCCGGGCGACAGCCTGAAGGTGACCGTGGAGCCTGCCGAAGGTTATGGCGAGATCGATGAGGACCTGCTGCAGGTGGTGCCGAGTTCGCTGTTCCAGGGTGTCGATGCCCTGGAGGTCGGCATGCAGTTCCAGGCACAGACCAGCGAAGGCGTGCAGGTTGTGACGATCACCAAGGTGGACGGGGACGACATCACCATCGACGGCAACCATCCGCTGGCCGGCGAACGGCTGCATTTTGACGTGCAGGTCGACAGTGTGCGCGACGCCACCGCCGAGGAACTGGATCACGGGCATGTGCATGACGGAGGGCACGCTCACCACTGAGCGGCCCTGGGCCTGCAATCACATGCAGGCTTTCAGATTGGTGTCGATCTTCAGGATATGATTGGTCAGCCAGCTCAGCAGGAACGAATGCAGCTTGTTGAGCAGGTCCGAGCTGACGCCTTCGATCTCAAAACGTTCGCGATAATGGGTGTAGGCCTGTAGCAACTTGTCGTGCTGCTCCTGGTTCTGCTTGGCGACGGGGCACTTGCGCTGCCGCATGCAGATCTCCTCATAGCAGAAGTGGCTGCGGGTGTAGAGGCCGAGATAGTCGAGGAACTGCTTCATGTATTCGTCGGTCACGCCGCTGGCGATATGCTCTTCCAGATCGGCGAGGTACTTGAACAGCTGCTTGTGCTGCTTGTCGATCTCCGGTTCTCCCGTCGAGTACTCCTCACTCCATACGATACTCATCACGCTTCTCCTGCTTCCGCTTCCGAGCCTGCCATGATAACCGCAAGTTGGTGGCGGTCAAAGGTGTCGATATACCCCTGCCCGAAGATGACCGGCCAAGTCACGGATTCGTGACTCTTCCAAGAGGCCTGCCGGAGCTTCCGGAAGGCCGCAGCTGCCGGTTTCGACGATGATGCGGCCGTCGGGCTTCAGGTGTTTTAGGCCCCGTTCGAGGATTTCACGCAACAGCTGCAGGCCGTCTGACTCGTCGGTGAGAGCCGTGCGCGGTTCAAAGGCCAGTTCCGGCGCAAGCCCCTCCATCTCGCCGGCGGCGACATAGGGCGGGTTGGAGACGATCAGCTCGAATGGCCCGTCTCCCTGTTGCAGCGCATCCAGCAGGCTGCCGAGCCGGAATGTTATCCGGTCCGCGACCCCATGCCGAGTCGCATTCGCCTGCGCTGTTTCGAGTGCGGCAGCGGAGATGTCGGTGGCGACTACGCGAGCATCGGGGTATTCGCAAGCCAGCGTCACCGCGATGCAGCCGGAACCGGTACCGATATCGCAGATAGCAAGCGGTATCTGCCGGTCGGGGAAGGTGGCGAGGCACGCCTCGATCAGGTGCTCGGTCTCAGGCCGCGGGATCAGCACCGAAGGATCGACACTGAAACTGCGCGACCAGAACTCCTTCTCGCCGGTGAGGTAGGCGAGCGGTTCGCGCCGTACGCGGCGCTCGATCAGGGCAAAGAAATCGCGAGTGATTGCTTCGGGAACCTCGTCGGTAGCGCGGGCAATCAGGCCGGCGCGGTTGTTGGACCAGGCGTGCGCCAGCAGGCACTCGGCATCCAGCCGGGGTGAGTCGCAACCGGCCGTGGTGAGCTCGGCTGTCGCCTGGCGCAGCAGTTCGCGAGTGATCATCCGCCGAGGCTGGCGAGCAGTTCGGCCTGGTGGTGGGTCAGGAGAGCGTCGATCAACTCCTCCATATCGCCGTTGAGAATCTGTTCGAGCTTGTAGAGCGTCAGATTGATGCGGTGGTCGGTGATGCGCCCCTGCGGATAGTTGTAGGTGCGGATGCGCTCGGAACGGTCACCGCTGCCGACCATGCCGCGCCGCGCTTCGGCACGCTCGGCATGGGCCTCCGACTGCAGCTTGTCGTAGAGGCGCGCCTGCAGCACTTTCATCGCCTTGGCCTTGTTCTTGTGCTGGCTCTTCTCGTCCTGGCAGCTGACCACGATGCCGGTTGGCAGGTGCGTGATGCGTACAGCCGATTCGGTGGTGTTGACGTGCTGACCGCCGGCACCCTGGGAACGGAAGACGTCAATGCGGAGGTCGTCCGGCCGGATATCGATCTCCACCTCCTCGACCTCCGGCAGGATAGCGACGGTAACCGCCGAGGTGTGGATGCGCCCGCCTGCCTCGGTCTCCGGAACACGCTGCACCCGGTGTACGCCCGATTCGAACTTGAAGCGTGAATAGGCGCCGTGGCCGGCAATCTGCGCGACGATCTCCTTGTAGCCGCCGATGCCGGTCTCGTTGGTGGAGAGAATCTCGACCTTGAAGCCGGAAACCTCGGCATAGCGGCTGTACATGCGGAACAGGTTGGCGGCAAAGAGCGCGGCCTCCTCGCCGCCGGTGCCGGCGCGAATCTCGAGAATGACGTTGCGGTCGTCGTTGGGGTCCTTCGGCAGCAGCATCACCTTCAGCTGCGCTTCCAGGGTTTCCAGCCGCTGCTTCAGCTCCTGTGTCTCCTGCCGGGCCATCTCCCTGAGCTCGGCGTCGCAGGCCGGGTCGTTCAGCAGATCCTGGCTGTCGGCGAGGTTGTGGCGGGTCGCGGCCAGCTGGCCGGCGATATCGGCGACGGGTTCGATTTCGGCATATTCACGCGACAGGCGGGTGAACTGGCTGGGGTTGGTGGCGATGTCAGGGTCGGCGAGCATCCGGGTGAGTTCGTCCCGGCGACGGAGGATGTCATCCAGACGTGTGTTCATCCGACTCCTTGAGGGTGGTCCGGTTCCCGCGCGGTGCGAGATCGAGGCCGAACAGGCGACGGGCGGCACCCATCAGCAGGTCCCCCTCGATGTCGTCCGGCAGGCTCTTCAGGGTCTGCAGAGACGGGTGCATGAAACGCTTCATCAGTGCCCGGCTGAAGCGCTCCACGGCTTCAAGCTGTTCGGCATTGAAATCCTTAAGGTAGCGGCCGGCCTTGACGAGCTCATCCTCGCGCATTGTCTCCATCTGCTGCTGGATGCCGCGGATCAGCGGTACCGACTCAAGCGATTTCAGCCAGCCGATGAACTGCCGAGCCTCGTCGCGCAGGATGTCGCGGGCCTTGCCGGCCTCCTGCTCGCGCTGTTCGCGGTTGCCCTGCACGACCTGCTGCAGGTCGTCGATATCGTAGAGGTAGACGTCGCCCAGGTCGCCGATACGCGGATCGATGTCGCGCGGCACGGCGATGTCGACGAGGAACATCGGTGCGCCGCGGCGCTTCTTCATCGCCCGGCTGACGATATCCGGCAGCAGCACGAAGGTGTTGGCACCGGTGCTGGAGAGCACGATGTCGGCGGCGTCGAGGTAATCATCGAGCTGGTCGAGGGTGAGGGCGTGGCCCTCGAACTCCTTGGCCAGCTTCTCGGCACGCTCCAGCGTGCGGTTGGCGACCAGGATGTCGGAGCAGCCGTTGCCACGCAGGTGGCGGGCGGCGAGTTCTGCCATTTCGCCGGCACCGATCAGCATGACGGTCTTGCCGGAAAGGTCGCCGAAAATGTGCTTGGCGAGTTCGACGGCACAGGAAGAGATATTGACCGCCTGCTTGCCGATGGCGGTTTCGCTGCGCGCCCGCTTGGCGGCGGCGAAGGTGGACTGGTAGAGGCGGTGCAGCACATGGCCGGCGGTTTCGGCGGCCAGTGCATGCTCGTAGGAGGTTTTGACCTGGCCGAGGATCTGCGGCTCGCCGAGCACCAGCGAGTCGAGCCCCGAGGCGACCGAGAAGAGATGCAGGATCGCATCATCCGTCGTGTGCGAGTAGAGGTGTTCGCAGACCTGATCCATCTCGAGGCCGGATTTTCCTGCGAACCATTCGTGGATCGCGGCGATCGCCGCATCCGGGTTGTGGGTGACGGCGGTGACCTCGACGCGGTTGCAGGTGGAGAGCAGGGCTGCCTCGCGGATCGCCGGATGGGCGATCAGGCCCACCAGGATGCCGGCGATATCGTGCTCCGGCACGGCCAGGCGCTCGCGCAGCTCAACCGGTGCTGTCTTGTGATTCAGGCCTACGTGGCAGATCCGCATCCGGCAAGACTAGCGGCTTGCCCCGGTGGCGGACAAGGCATGATCTTCCGTCATCTCCAGCGCGAGCGGCGTGAATGTCTCGCCATCGAACCGGTAGGCCAGTGCCTCCATGCGTCCCTCGGTATCCAGGGCGAGCAGGATGCAGCGGGCGGGACGGGTGAGACGCAGTTCGGCTGCGATGTGCCGGATGGTCTCCGCATCGGGCCGGTGGTCGCTGTGGCTGGAGTAGTAGATGCCCAGGCTGTCGGGCTGCGAATGCTCCAGGATGGCCATGGCTTCGTCTTCGTCCGAACTGGCGGCATGCGTGATGCGTCCGGCTTCGGCGCCTCCGAAGATACCGCGACAGCCTTGCGGGCGAGTGCGCAGCGCTTCTCGCAGCATGTGTTGCATCGGATGGCGATCGACGCTCAGTCGGTCCGGACGGTTTGCTTCTGGCATGACGGAAGCATAAGGTGCCGTGCCGGGTGGTCAATCGAGGGTGGCCAGCCGACATGAATCTTCACCTTATATGGCGATTGGTGACCGCAGTCACGGACCGGCAACGGTTCGTCCGCTGGTATTTGCCACGTTTTGCTTGACGAAAGTCTGAACAATCGATAGTAAGTGTCGATTCTGGAGGAGAGTTTTGGGGATGAAGCACTACTCACTGATGCTGGTACCCGATCAGGGACCGATTCGCAGTTTCGCTATCAGCAGCCGTTCCCTGCTGGTTGCCGCTTCGGTTTTCTTCCTGCTGGTTGTTTTTGGATGCTGGGGAATTTACGGCCTTTCCAGGGTCGGTCAGCAGGCCAATGCCCTGGATCTGGCCAAGCAGATGCTGGCGGCCGAGAAGGCCCAGAATGCTGCCGAGGTTGACCAGCTGCGCGAGCGACTGCTTGCCGAGCAGAAGAAGATGACCGTCTATGCCCGTTCGCTGGGCCAGATCCAGGCCCGCCTGTCGCGTCTGGATTCGCTGGGTTCCAAGCTGGTGGATGTGGCGGCGCTCAACAAATCCGAGTTCGATTTTGGTCTGCAGCCGGCCTTCGGTGGTCCGCGCATCGTGCAGCCGTCGCTCTCCGGTCTTGAAGACCACATGTCCGACAATCTGCGTTTTCTCGACCAGCGCCTCGGCCGGCTGGATGCGCAGCTGAGTGTGATCAACTACAGCCTGCAGGAGAAACGCAGCGAGGCGAATGCGAAGCCTCATGCCTGGCCGACCGAGGGTGGCTGGATCAGCTCCCACTACGGTCAGCGTATGGATCCGTTCACCGGCGAACCGGCCCGTCATGAGGGCGTCGACATCGCCAACCGCTTCGGTGCGCCGGTGCTGGCGGCCGGCCGCGGTGTCGTGACCTTTGCCGGCAAGATGACCGATTTCGGTTACATGGTGGATATCGATCACGGCTACGGCTACGCGACGCGTTACGGCCATCTCTCCGGCATCACCGTGAAGCCGGGCGATATCGTCGAGGATGGCCAGCTGATCGGCCGTATCGGTTCGACCGGCCGCTCCACGGGTCCGCACCTGCATTACGAGGTGCATCGCTACGGCCAGCACATCGATCCGGCAAGCTTCCTGCCGCGCAGCTGATCCTGTAAAAAGTGTGTTGTTGAAACGGCCCCGGACAGGGGCCGTTTCGTTTTGGGGCTGGGATTATTGCTTGCTGTCAGCGGCGCGGGCGGCGGCGATGGCGGCCATATGGACGATGTCGTCGACGCTGGCGCCGGTCTGCAGCACATGCACCTGATGCGGCAGGCCGAGCAGGATCGGGCCGAAGGCGCGCCCGCCGCCCAGCTCCTTGAGCAGCTTGTAGCTGATGTTACCCGCCTGCATGGTCGGGAAGATCAGTACGTTGGCCGGTTCCTTCAGCTTGCTGAACGGATAGTGGGCGAGGAACTCGGGATTGACCGCCGTATCGGCCTGCATTTCGCCGTCGACGACCAGGTCCGGGCGGCGTTCGTGCAGCAGGCGGGTGGCTTCGGCGACCTTCAGTGTTTCCGGATGCTCGACGCTGCCGAAATTCGAGAAGGAAAGCATCGCCAGACGCGCTTCGTTGCCCAGCGATACGGCGGTGGCGGCGGCAAGTTCGGCGAGCTCGGCCAGCTGCTCGGCGCTCATCTCCACGTTGACGGTGCAGTCGCCGAGGAAATAGGCGTGGTTTTCCATCACCATGATGTACATGCCGTAGACGTGATGGTGCTTGCCGGTCGTATCATGCCCCAGCACCTTCAGCACCGGCCGCAGCACGTTCGGATAGTGGGCCGTGCGGCCGGAAAGCATGCCGTCGGCGAAACCCTGACGGACCATCATGGCACCCAGCAGGTTGATGTCGTTGCGTAGTGCCTTGCTGGCATCGTTACGCAGGATGCCGTGGCGGTTGCGGTCGAAATAGTAGGCGTCGGTCAGGCTGGAGAGGCGCGCGTCCTCGACATGCGGATCGACCAGCTCGATGCCGGAGATATCGAGCCTGGCCTCGGCACAAACCGCCTGCACATGGTCGTGCCGGCCGATCAGGATCGGCTTGGCGATGCCGGCCTCCTTCATCTCGATGGCGGCGCGGATGACGGTTTCGTCCTCGCCCTCCGGCAGCACCAGGCGGATCGGATTGTTGCGGGCCTTCTCCATGATCAGGCGCATGAAGACGCGCGAGCGGTCAATGCGTCCGGCCAGCTGGTGCTGGTAGCTCTCCAGGTCGGTGATCGGCTTGCGCGCCACGCCGCTGTCGGTTGCCGCCCTGGCGACGGCCGCCGGTACCACCTCGATCAGACGCGGATCGAAGGGCTTCGGCAGGATGTATTCGGGGCCGAATCGCAGCTTCTTCTGGCCATAAGCCTTCAGCACGGAGTCCGGCACATCGGCGCGTGCCAGCTCGGCCAGCGCATGGACGGCGGCACGCTTCATCTCCTCGTTGAAGGTGGTGGCGCGGGCATCGAGTGCGCCGCGGAACAGGAACGGGAAGCCGAGCACGTTGTTGACCTGGTTCGGATGGTCGGAGCGGCCGGTGGCCATGATCAGGTCGCGGCGCGTCTTCATGGCGAGGTCGTAGGCGATCTCCGGTTCGGGGTTGGCCATGGCGAAGACGATCGGCTTGTCGGCCATCGACAGCAGCATCTCCGGGGTGACGACATTGCCCTTGGAGAGGCCGACGAAAACATCGGCACCAACCATCGCCTCCTCGAGCGTGCGCTCGGGACGTTCGGTGGCGAAATAGGCCTTATGCGGCGGCAGCTCCTCGTCGCGTCCCTTGTGAATGACGCCCTGGGTGTCGAGGAAGAGGATGTTCTCGCGCTTCGCTCCCAGCTCCTCGATCAGCTTCATGCAAGCAAAACCGGCAGCTCCCGCGCCGAGGCAGACGATCCTGACCTCGTCGATCTTCTTCTCCTGGATCAGCAGCGCGTTGATCAGGCCGGCCGCGGTGATCACTGCCGTGCCATGCTGGTCATCGTGCAGTACCGGGATGTTGACCCGCTTCTTCAGCTCCTCCTCGACGATGAAACACTCCGGTGCCTTGATGTCCTCGAGGTTGATGCCGCCGAAGGTCGGCTCCAGCCGGGCGATGGTCTCGACCAGCTTCATCGGGTCTTTCTCGTCGACCTCCAGATCGAAGACGTCGATATCGGCAAAGCGCTTGAACAGCACACCCTTGCCCTCCATCACCGGCTTGCCGGCCAGGGCGCCGATATTGCCGAGCCCAAGCACTGCTGTACCGTTGCTGATCACAGCCACGAGGTTTGCACGCGAGGTGTATTCGTCGGCAAGCTCCGGGTTGGCGGCGATCTCCAGGCAGGGTTCGGCGACGCCGGGCGAATAGGCCAGCGCCAGGTCGCGCTGGGTCAGGCACGGCTTCGTCGGTCGGACGCTGATTTTTCCCGGCGTCGGGGAACGGTGGTATTCGAGGGCATCGCGGCGCAGCGTCTCTTTTGGCATAGGGGCTCCTTGCGGGCTACATTGTAGAGGGCGCGCTAGCATAACGTCTGTTTTCGTTCCGGTCATGGAGGTGTCGATGAATTTTCTGATTGCCGGTGCCGGTGCCGTCGGCAGCCACTACGGCAGCCTGCTGCAGCAGGCCGGTTTCGAAGTGCAACTGCTGGCCCGCGGCGCGCATCTCAAGGCTCTGCAGGCCGGCGGACTCAGGCACGAGACGGATGGCAAAACGGTCGATCTCGAACTGCCAGCTGGCGATGACCCCAAACTTGCCCTCGATGCCGACGTCATCATCTTCTGCTGCAAAACCACGGGACTGGCAGCGATGTGCGAGGAGCTGCAACCCTACGTGCCGCCGGAAGTCATACTGGTAACGCTGCAGAACGGTGTCACCGCACCCGATGCGGTGCAGGGCTGGTTTCCTGACAACGCCATTCTGGCCGGTTCGGCCTTCATCGGTACGCGCCTCGAAGCGCCCGGCCACGTGATCCACTCGGCGGCCGGGCATCTGCGGCTGGGGCATTGGCACGGCGAAGATGCCCAGGTGCTGGAGCCGGTTGCGGCCGCCTTCCGGGAAGCGGGCGTCGATTGTCAGGTGGTGGACGATCCGCGCCGCCTGTTGTGGCACAAGATGCTGTGG
>DATLWR010000106.1:0-25613 GCA_035576205.1 Mariprofundaceae bacterium | reverse complement strand
GCCCGGGTGGTCCCGGTGCGCCGCGCCGCGCGCCGTCGGTTGCTGTTTCGCCGCAAACACCGGTTCCGGGTGCGCCGGGTGAAGCGGCTGGTCGCAAACGCGGTCCCGGTGGCCCGGGAGGCGCAGGCGGTCCGGGAGGCGCACGTCCGCAGCGTCGTCTGTCGCCGGCTGAGAAGGCCGCACGGCGTGCCTATTCCGAGAAGCGCCACGAGGTGATGACCGAGGACGAGCTCGACCGCATGTCGCGTTTGGCTCGCGGCGATCGCCGCCGGCACAAGATTACCAAGGATCACCAGGATTTCGTGGTGCGCGAGGTCGAGATTACCGATCCGATCGTGGTTTCGGAGCTGGCCAGCCGCATGGCGGTGAAGGGTGCTGATCTGGTCAAGAAGCTGTTCGAGATGGGCCAGCCGACGACGGTGAACGAGAGCATCGATGCCGATACGGCCGTGCTGATCGTCGAGGAGTTCGGCCACAAGCCGAAGGTGATCAATGCGGCTGCCGTCGAGGATGTTCTGATCGCGGAGACCGAAGACGATGAGTCGAAGCTGAAGCCGCGTCCGCCAGTGGTGGTGGTGATGGGCCACGTCGACCACGGCAAGACCTCGATCCTCGATGCACTGCGCAAGGCGCGTGTTGCAGAAGGCGAAGCCGGCGGTATCACGCAGCATATCGGCGCCTACATGGTGAAGCTGGAGAGTGGCGATCGCGTGGTATTCATCGATACGCCGGGCCATGAGGCGTTCACCGGCCTGCGTGCCCGTGGCGCGAAACTGACCGACGTGGCGGTGCTGGTGGTCGCAGCCGACGATGGTGTGAAGCCGCAGACTGTCGAGGCGCTGAATCATGCCAAGGCGGCCGGCGTGCCGATCATCGTGGCGATCAACAAGATGGACAAGGAGGGCGCCGATCCGGAGATGGTCAAGCGTCAGCTCTCCGAGCATGAACTCATTCCCGAGGAGTGGGGCGGCCAGACCATTTTCGTGCCGGTATCGGCGAAGACCGGCCTGGGTCTCGACGACCTGCTGGAAATGCTGGCTCTGCAGACCGAGGTGCTGGAACTGAAGGCCAATCCGGAGCGTCGCGGTCGCGGTATCGTCATCGAGTCGCGCCTGGATCGCGGTCGTGGTCCGGTGGCCACCGTGCTGGTGCAGAACGGCACCTTCAAGCAGGGCGACATCGTCGTTGTCGGTTCCGTCATGGGCCGTATCCGCGCCATCGTCGACGAGAATGCCGTGCAGCATCGCACCGCTGGTCCGTCGATCCCGTTCGAGCTGCTGGGTCTGGAGTCGGTGCCGGAGGCCGGCCAGGAGATCATCTCCGTGGAGACCGAGCGTCAGGCTCGCGACATCGTCAGCTACCGTCTGGATGTCGAGCGCGAGAAGGGCGCCATGGGCCAGAAGCGCGCCAGCCTCGACGAACTGTTTGCCTCCATGCAGAGCGGCATGAAGGAAGTGCCGGTACTGATCAAGGGCGACGTGACCGGCTCCGTGGAAGCGATGGCCGAGTCTCTGGCCAAGGCCGGCACTGACGAGGTGCAGGTCAAGGTGGTGCACAAGGCGATCGGCGGCATTACCGAGTCCGACGTCATGCTCGCGTCCGCCGCCAATGCCATCATCATCGGCTTCAACGTGCGTCCGGAGACCAAGGCCAAGAAGCTGGCCGAAACCGAAGGCGTGGATGTTCGCTTCTACAAGGTGATCTACGACGCCATCGACGACATCAAGGCGGCCATGGCCGGCGTGCTGTCGCCGGAGCTGCGCGAGAAGGTCATCGGTACGGCCGAGGTGCGCGAGGTGTTCCAGGTGCCGAAGATCGGTGCCGTGGCCGGTTCGTATGTTACCGACGGTGTCGTGACCCGTGGCGCCAATGTGCGCGTGCTGCGCGACGGTGTGCTGATCTACGACGGCAAGCTGGCCAGTTTGCGTCGCTTCAAGGACGATGTCCGCGAGGTGAAGACGGGCTACGAGTGCGGTATCGGCGTCGACAAGTTCAACGACGTCAAGGCGGGCGATACCTTCGAGTTCTACGTGGTTGAGGAAATCGCGGCCACCCTCTAAGATCGAAAGGATGCGTGCCACCACCGCCAATCAGCGTCGGCTGCATGCCGACATCCAGCGCCTGCTTGCCACGCTGATGCTGCGCGATATCTCCGATCCGCGCCTGCAGGGGGTCAGCATCACGCGCGTGGAGCCCTCGAAGGGTCATCACACGCTGAATGTATGGGTGCATCGCTTCAACGAGGAAGATGTGAAGGGCTGCATGGCGGGTCTGGAGCGCATGAAGCCCCATTTCGAGCATGAACTCAGGCGCGCGATGCCGCGTTGCCGCATCCCCGCCATCCATTTCGCCTGGGACAAGGCGTTCGACGACAGCGGCCGGGTGCTGCAGCTGCTGAAGGATCTGGAACGACCATGAAACCGCAGATCGCGGCGACCGACTGGCAGCCCACCATCGCTGCCATCCGGTCGGCCCGCCTGATTGCGCTGATCACCCATCGCAACCCCGATGGCGACGGTATCGGTTCGCAGCTCGGCCTCTATCACGCCCTGAAACAGCTCGGGAAAAAAGTCATCATGCATAACCGCGACGGCGTGCCGCGCATCTATGGCTTCCTGGAAGGGGCCGCCGAGATTGGCCGCGGCAACTGGGACGAAACGGCCGAGCAGCCGGATGTCATCATCAGCCTCGATTGCGGCTCGCGCTCGAGGCTGGGGATGCCGGAGGCGTTTTTTTCCGGCGCCACACTGATCAATATTGATCACCATGCCAGCAACAGCCGTTTCGGCGATATCAACGTCATCGACGCTGCCTATTGTGCTACCGGTGCCATGATTTCGGACCTTCTCATTGCCCTGGGCATTACGATGAATGCGGCCATGGCGCGGCCGATCTATGCGGCGATTCTCACCGATACGGCCAGCTTCCGTCTGAACTCGGCCGACGCCGGGGTTTACCGCCTGGCTGCCGATCTGGTAGAGGCGGGAGCGGAGCCGTGGCCGATCTGCATGGAGGTCTACGAGAGCCGTTCGCTGGCCGGCCTGAGGCTGCTCTCCGAGTGCCTGGCCACCCTGACGCTGCGCGACGACGGGCGCTCCGCCTGGATTTACGTTACGCACGACATGTATGGGCGGACCGGTGCCGATGTCGAGGATACCGAAGGGCTGATCGATTATGCGCGCGGCATGCAGGGGGTGGAGGTGGCGGTCTTCATCCGCAACGACGACGGTGCCGATTGCTGGAAGCTCAGTTTCCGCGGCAAGACCACCGCCGATGTCGGTTCGCTGGCCGCCGGTCTCGGCGGTGGCGGCCACCGCCATGCCTCGGGCTGCATGCTGCGCGGTACGCTCAGCGAGATCGAGGCACGCGTGCAAAAGGCGGTCAGTGATCTCTTCGCCTGATTCCCGCGAATTTTCCGGCATCATCTTCCTCGATAAACCGACCGGCTGGACCTCACGCCGGGCGGTGAACGAGGTCGTGCGCCTCTGTTCGCAGCTTGCCGGGCACCGCATCAAGGCCGGCCATGCCGGCACCCTCGATCCGCTGGCTACCGGCATGCTGCCGATCCTGATCGGCGAGGCGACCCGTTTCGCCGATGTCGGGCTGAATGCCGAGAAGGCGTATGAAGTGACCTTCGATCTCTCCCGGCAAACCGATACCCTCGACCTGGAAGGCGAGGAGACCGGCCGCTTCGAAGCCGAGGTTTCGCCGGAGCGGTTGCTGGAAGTGCTGGAACGGTTCCGCGGGCCGCTGCAGCAGGTGCCACCGGCCTATTCGGCCATCCGTGTCGACGGCAAGCGGGCGCACGCCCTGGCCCGGCGCGGCGAGGAGGTGGTCTTGCCGCCGCGCGCGATCGAGGTGTTCGAGCTGACCCTTTTGGACTACCGCTGGCCGCTGGTGAGCCTGTTCGTGCGCTGCTCGAAGGGAACCTATATCCGTTCGCTGGCCCGCGACATCGGCACGGCTTTGGGGGGGGGAGGCTGTGTGACGTTGCTCAGGCGCACCAGCACCGGCGGCTGGCCGGCGGAGCTGATGGTGACGCCGGAGATGCTGGCGGCCGATCCCGGGGCATGCATCGTGCCTCTCTCCCGCTGGCTGCGCGAATTGCCGGCAGTCGAGCTCTCCTCAATCGATGCCAAACGGTTTGTGCAGGGGCAGCGTATCCAGCAGGATGGGGCGGCTGCCGGCGAGGCGGCCGTCTACAGCGGCGGCATGCTGCTCGGTACGGCGGATGTAAAACGTGGAATGGTGCGCATGGTGCTGCATCCGCTGCGCATCCTGCCGTCGGCCCAGCAATATTTCAGGGAGAGCACATGAAAAGGAATTTCGGCAGGCTTGCCGCAGTGCTGGCAGGCTTGGGGCTGCTGGTGGCGGTGGCCTGGCAGATTGAATCAACAGCAGAGGAGAGCAATATGGGACTATTCAGCAGCAAGCAGGCACCGCAGGCCGGCGATCCGGGCATCCCGGAGGGCAAGCATGTGCAGATCACGACCAGGGACGGCGACATCCTGATCGAGCTCTATCCCGATTCGGCACCGAACACCGTCGCCAATTTCAAGGCGCTGGCGGCTTCCGGTTTCTATAACGGCCTGACCTTCCACCGCGTGATCCCGGGCTTCGTGGCCCAGGGCGGCGATCCGGACGGCAACGGCACCGGCGGCCCGGGTTACAAGGTCAAGGCCGAGTTCAACAACCGCAAGCACGAGCGCGGTACCGTCGCCATGGCGCGTTCGGCCGATCCCGATTCGGCAGGCAGCCAGTTCTACATCTGCTTCGCGCCGCAGCCGCATCTCGACGGTCAGTACACCGTGTTCGGCAAGGTGGTGCAGGGCATGGATGTGGTTGACAAGATCAAGGTCGGCACGGTGATGGAGAAGGTGACCGTCCTGCCGTAATCAGCTGGATTCCGGATGCGAAACGGGCAGCGGCTGTTCCTGCTGCCCGTTTTGTTTCAACGCAATGAAATTTCAACGCAATGAAAAAAAGGGCGGCCCTCAGGCCGCCCTTTTTGCTGTTGTGGCTCGCTGTTTACGCCTTCTTGGAGGCGGTGGTGGCGCGCTTGCGCTCGTGCTCCTTCAGGTAGCGCTTGCGCAGCCGGATGCTCTTCGGCGTGATCTCCACCAGTTCGTCGTCCTCGATGAACTCGATGGCGCGCTCCAGCGTCAGCTTGATCGGCGGCACCAGATCGATGGCGTCGTCCTTGCCGGAGGCGCGCACGTTGGTGAGCTTCTTCTCCCTGACCGGGTTGACCACCATGTCGTCGTCGCGGCTGTTCATGCCGATGATCATGCCCTCGTAGAGCTTCTCGCCGGCACCGATGAACATCTTGCCGCGCTCCTGCAGTTTCCACAGTGCGTAGGCGACCGATTCGCCGTCTTCCATCGAAACCAGCACGCCGTTGGTGCGGCCCGGCAGCTCGCCAATGAACGGGCCATAGGCGTGGAACAGGTGATGCAGCACGCCGGTACCCTTGGTGTCGGTGAGGAATTCGGAGGTGTAGCCGATCAGGCCGCGGGTCGGAGCGATGAACTCGACGCGGGTGGTGCCGTCGGGGTTGGTCTGCATGCTGGTCATCTCCGCACCGCGGCGTCCCAGCTTCTCGATCACCGTGCCCTGGTACTCGGACGGCACGTCGACGGTGACGTGCTCATAGGGCTCCTGCTTGACGCCATCGACAACGCGCACGATGACGCTCGGACGCGACACGGCCATCTCGAAGCCTTCGCGGCGCATGTTCTCGAGCAGGATGCCGATATGCAGCTCGCCGCGGCCAGAGATCTTATAGATCTCAGCGGAGCCGGTCTCCTCGACCTTCATCGCCACGTTGGTACGGATCTCGCGCATCAGGCGGTCACGGATCTGTCGGGTGGTGACGAACTTGCCTTCGGTACCGGCCAGCGGCGAGTTGTTGATGTGCAGCTCCATGGTCAGCGTCGGCTCGTCCACCTTGATGACCGGCAGTGCGATCGGGTTGTCGCGGTCGGCGATGGTCTCGCCGATGTGGATGGTCTCGATACCAGCCACAGCGACGATGTCTCCGGCCTCAGCCGAGGTGATCTCGACGCGCTGCAGACCCTTGAAGCCGAGCAGCCTGGTAATGCGGAACTTCGACTGGCTGGCGTCGGCATGCACGACGGTGATGTCCTGGCCCGGCTTCATGGTGCCGTTGGCGATGCGGCCGATGACGATACGGCCGATGTAGTCGTCCCAGTCCAGTGTCGTGGCCAGCATCTGCAGCGGCGCCTTCGGATCACCTGCGGGTGGCGAGACGTGCTTCAGGATGGTCTCGAACAGGCAGCTGAGGTTGTCGCTCTCCTCGGCCAGATTCATCTTCGCATAGCCGTTCTTCGCCGAGGCGTAGACGACCGGGAAATCGAGCTGCTCGTCGGTAGCACCCAGCGAGGCGAAGAGGTCGAAGGTCTTGTCGACCACGGCATCCGGGTCGGAGCCTTCGCGATCGATCTTGTTGATCACGACGATCGGCTTCAAGCCCAGCGCCAGCGCCTTGGAGGTCACGAACTTGGTCTGCGGCATCGGGCCTTCGCGAGCATCGACCAGCAGTACGACACCGTCGACCATGTTCAGGATGCGCTCCACCTCGCCGCCGAAGTCGGCGTGGCCGGGGGTGTCGACGATGTTGATATGGGTGTCGCCGTACTGGATGGCGGTGTTCTTGGCGAGAATCGTAATGCCGCGCTCACGCTCCAGGTCGTTGGAATCCATGACGCGTTCGGCGACCTCTTCACGGGCGGAGAAGGTGCCGGACTGCTTCAGCAGGCCGTCCACCAGCGTGGTTTTGCCGTGATCCACGTGAGCGATGATGGCGATATTGCGCAATTTGCGGGACATGGGAGCTACCTCGGAGCCTTGCGGACAAAATTGGCGCGCATAGTAGCGTTTCCCGGCGCGGATGGAAGTGGTAGCTGTTTGACGTCAGGGGCTGCCCGTTTTCAGGCGGGAGTCGGCAGCGTGAGGATCTCGTAGCCGGAATCGGTGACGGCAAGGGTGTGCTCGAACTGGGCGGAGAGCGACTTGTCGCGGGTGACCACCGTCCAGCCGTCGCCGAGCACCTTGATGGCCGACTTGCCGATATTCACCATCGGCTCGATGGTAAAAACCATGCCGGGCTTCAGTTCCGGGCCATCGCCCGGCTTGCCGTAGTGCAACACCTGCGGCTCCTCGTGGAAGCCGCGGCCGATGCCATGCCCACAGTACTCGCGCACCACCGAACACTTCTCGCCCTCGACATAGCTCTGAATGGCGTGGCCGATGTCGCCAAGTGTCGCACCGGGGCGTACCGCCTCGATACCGATCTCCAGCGCCTGGCGCGCCACCTCGACGATCTTGCGCGCCTTCACCTTCGGCTCGCCGACAAAGAAGGTCTTGCTGGTATCGCCGTACCAGCCGTCGACGATGCTGGTGACGTCGACGTTGACGATGTCACCGTCCATCAGCTTCTTCGGCCCCGGGATGCCGTGGCAGACGACATGATTGACCGAGGTGCAGACCGATTTCGGGAAACCGTGGTAGTTCAGCGGCGCCGGTATCGCGCCGGCTTTGATGGTGAAGTCGTGCACCAACTCGTTGATCTCGTCGGTGGTGATGCCTGGGCGGATATGGGGCTCGATCATGACCAGCGTGTCTGCCGCATGCCGGCAGGCCGGTTTCATCGCCTCGATTTCTTGCCTCGACTTCAGCTTGATCATGGCCGCTCCTTGAACAGGCGGCGGATTCTGGCCTATTCTGGCTGGCAGGTCACGAAGGCCTTGTGCATCCGGAATGGAGGAGGTTCATGCGAGTCTATCTGGCGCAACACGGCGAGGCGGTGGACGAAACGGTCGACGCAGCGCGCCCGCTCTCCCGGCAGGGCCGGGAGGATGTCACCCGCACAGCCGGATTCCTGAGCCTGTTCGAGAAACCGAAACCGGCGCGCATCCTTCATTCCGGCAAGTTGCGTGCGGCGCAGACCGCCGGGATGTTCGCCGAGGCGTGGCAGGTCGAAGCTGTGCACGAGGTGCCCGATCTGGCGCCGAAGGATGATCCGGCGGTGTGGTTCGAGCACCTGCAGGCGATGACGAGCGACGTGATGCTGGTCGGCCACTTGCCGCACCTGCAGCGGCTGGCCGGCCTGCTGGTCTGCGACGATGCGGAAAAGGAGCCGGTGCGTTTCCGCATGGGGTGCGTCGTCTGCCTGGAGCGCAATCAGGCCGGCTGGAGCCTGCTCTGGCAGATCAATCCGACGCTGTTCTACGGTGAAGCGAAGGCCTGATGCTGTCGTTCATCACGCTGCTGAAGGATTATCCCGCCGTCGGCTTCCTGATCGGCCTGGTCATATTCGCCATCCTGTTCAGCGTCAAGAATCTCGTCGTTTATCTCTATTCCCGCCATCATGAGAAGGAGAAGCAAAAGGCTATGCGTGAAGCGCAGAAGCAGGGCGGGGAAGAGCGCTGACGATCCGGTATGGTCAGACCGATGACACGCGATCTAGGGTCAACGCTTCTCACAGTGGGGGTGGCATGACTCGGCATTCTGAACCTGCGCCGCATCGGTAAGTACAAGCATGCCCGCCTCCCGAAAAGCATATCCCTCGCTCCGTTTCCTGCTGGTCCTGCTGATATACGGCGGCATCCAGTTTTATGTTGCCGACAAGGCTATCCACATGCTCGGTGTCAGCGGCTGGGACTGGCTGCCGGCCGGCTGGGCGGTGGCCATGCTCTTCGCACCCTTGCTGCTCTGGCGTCTGGAGAATCATTCGCAATATCACGTGCTGGCCGTTGCCGGTGCCTGGGTGATCTACAGCTGGATGGGCTTCTCCTTCCTGTTCTTCTGGGTCGGTCTGTTGCTGTCGCTCTACGACCAGCTGCTTCGCATGGCCGGGCCGTCGGAGTTTTTCGTTCCGTCCACTTTCCTGGTGCTGGCCGCCATGACCGCAGCGATCTGGGGCTACGGGTTCGCAGCCGCCCGGCGCATCTGCGTCGAGCGGGTACGTGTCGCTTCCGGCAAGCTGCCGGCTGGTTTTCCGGGGCTGCGCATCGCCCAGATTTCCGACCTGCACCTGGGGGTGATGAGCGGCAGGCAGCGGCTGGACGCCGTGCTGCGGAAGATCCGCAAACTCGAGCCGGACATGCTGATCTCCACCGGCGATCTGGTGGATGCGCAGGCCCACTTCGTGGACGCTCTGCCATCCGTCCTGGCAGGCTTGCAGTTGCCGTATGGCAAATTCGCCGTTACCGGCAACCACGAACGCTATGCGGGCCTTGCACATGCTCTCGAATTCCATGTCCGCTGCGGCTTCAGGCTGTTGCGCGGGGAGGCGGTGGAGGTGGCCGGCATCGTGCTGGCCGGCGTCGACGACCCGGTCGTGATGGGCTCGCGTACGGATGAGGCCGGCATGCTGGCCGCCATTCCGGCCGACCGTTTCGTGCTGTTCCTCAAGCACCAGCCGGTCGTTGACCCGGCGGCCCGTTTCGATCTGCAGCTTTCCGGGCATACGCACAAGGGGCAGATCTTTCCGTTCGTGCTGCTGGTGAAGCTCTTGTACCCGCTGATCGCTGGACTTTATACCTTGCCGAACGGGGCGCAGCTCTACGTCAGCCGCGGCACCGGCACGTGGGGGCCGCCCATCCGCATCTTTTCGCCACCGGAGATCACGCTGATCGAACTGACAAGGGCGTAGCCCTCAGGAAGCGGTACGCTAGATGAGCGTCGGCATCTGCGGCATCTGGATGCCGTTCTGGGCGGCATAGATACCGAGCAGCACGACAAGGATGCCGAGGCTGAGACTCAGCACAAGCAGCGGCACCAGCAGGATGGCCATGGCCACGCCGCTGCTGACGTTGCAGCTGCGCGTCAGTCCGAACCACTGCAGGGCGATCGACCAGACGGTGACCAGCATGCCGACCACGGGCAGCCATGACAGCAACATCGGCACATTGGCGTAGGCGCAGATCTGGAAGGCGTTGACGGTATCGAGCTCCTGTCTGGCAAAGCCGCGCACCGCCCAGCTCAGGTACCAGGCCCACAACCAGGTCGAGGCGACGGCCATCAGCCAGATGAAGGGGGCGACCAGCAGTGCGAGGCCGAAGCTTGCCAGCGCAAAGACCAGCAGGGGGATGGCCAGCGTGATGCTGAAAAACATGAGGCTTGCCCCGTACTGGGTTGCCTTCGGCAGGCCGGTGAAGAATTCGGCGGGCCGGGCGACGACATCGCGTACGGCTCCGATATAGGAGTCCACCCACTGCTCGCTATTGAAATACTGCGCCATGATTTCCTCCCCATGCAGGCATCTGTGGCCCGCCTTCCCCCGTCGTATTGAAATGAAAGCCGGGCAATTGCGCAAGACGGGCGGTGGAGCGGCGGGTATCAGCTACCTTGCCCTGCTGCGGCTGCCTCCGGGGCCGGAAGGCTGGCCAGCCATTGCCGCCATGCGGCTTGCCATTCCGCATGCGACTGTTCGTCGAAATCGTTGTGTCCGCCCCTGAGCTCGACCCATTGCTTCGGCTGGCTGGCGGCGCCGAACACCTGCTCGGTCATGGTCGGCGGGGCGATGCCGTCGTCGGTCGCTCCAATGACCAGCAGCGGAGCACGTACATCGCGGACCATGTCGACGGCGGCGAAGCGGTTCCGGATCAGTGGCCATACCGGCAGCCACGGGTAGTGGTAGCGGGCCATGTCGGGGATGCTGGTGAACGGCGTCTCCAGCGCCACGCCGGCCGGCTCCTTGCCGCGCGCCAGATGGCAGGCCACGGCGGCACCGAGACTGCGCCCGGCAATGATGATCCGGTCCGGCGGGATGTGGCGTACCCCGGTCAGGTAGCGCCAGGCCGCCTCGGCGTCGCGGTAGAGCCCCGGCTCGGACGGCGTGCCTTCGCTGTTGCCGTAACCGCGGTATTCGACGGCCAGCACGTTGAGCCCCAGGCGCTGCCATTCGCGGTAGAGCGGCAGGCGGTGGCCAATGTTGCCGGCATTGCCGTGGAAATGGAGCAGGGTGGCGACCGCATGCGGCGCGGGGATCCACCAGGCCTGCAGGCGAATGCCGTCGTCGGTCCGCAGCTGCAGTTCCTGATATGCCAGTCCCAGCTGAGCGGGGGTGATGGCGATCTGCCGGTCGGGAAAGAAGATATAGCGATCCTCGTTGAACAGCATCCAGAAACCGGCCAACAGCAGCGCGATGGCGAGTGATGACAGGGCCAGCAGCACGAACCTCATATGTCCGATCATGGCCCAACTCAGGAGCCGTGGGTAGCATCGGGATACTGGTTATTCCGGCACCGTAGCGTGGCAGTGAACTTTGTCTCTGGATCGTCTATATACGCAACAGAGCAGTTGATGGGCAGGGGGAGTGATTATGTTCGAAGTCAGCCACAAGGAACTGGACAATATTCTGGTTCAGGTCGATCAGGCCATCGACAATCACGACCAGTGGTACTACCAGCTGGTACGGACCCTGATCTGCAAGCTGCCACCCGACCAGCGCGATATCGACGATGATGCTTTCAAGCTATGCCGTTTCGGCCAGTGGTATTACAACTATTCGAGCAGCGCACTGCGCAGCCATCCCACCTTTGCGGCCATTGAAAACGAGCACAAGCAGCTGCACGAACAGGTTGCCAAGCTGCTGCATGTCTCGATGTCGGAGATGCGCATCGAGCCGCGCATCTACGACCAGTTCGCCAACACGCTGGAGCGCATGCGGTTGCAGCTCTATTCCCTGAAACACGAGATCGAGGGGGAACTCTACAACCTCGATCCGATGACCGGCGCCTATACGCGCTACGGTATGCTGGCCACGCTGCGCGAGCAGCAGGAGCTGGTGGCGCGTGGTGCCGGCAGCTGCACGATCGCCATGCTGGACATCGATCACTTCAAGCAGATCAACGACCGGCACGGGCACAAGGCCGGCGACCGCATGCTGACGCATATCGCCTCGACTCTGATCAGGGATCTGCGACCCTATGACAAGCTGTTCCGCTACGGTGGCGAGGAGTTCGTGCTGATGCTTCCCAACACTCCCCTGGAGACCGCGCTGCTGATCGGCGAGCGCATGCGCAAGTTGATCGAAGGCAGCCCGATCGAGGTCGACAAGCTGCCCATCCGGACGACAATCTCCATCGGCATGGTGCTTCTCGATCCGGATGTCAGTGTCGAAACCTCGATCGAACGGGCGGATGCGGCGATGTATGCGGCCAAGCAGGCCGGCCGCAACCAGGTCAGGCTGTGGGATGCGACGCTGGCGTCGCGGTCCGAAGGCGCCTGACCTCCCGAAGCCGGCAGAACTCCGCTGCTCTTTCGTGTCACATTGCTGTGATAGCGGCAGGGGGATAGCGCGTGGAACATGCGCCACAACGGCAGCGGGTCGCCTGCGGCCGTAACCATCCCAGACAAGGAACCGGACCATGACATTGCCGCATTTCCAGAGATTCGCCCGCACCTTCCGGATGCAGACCCTGATCGTCGCCATCGCTGGCGCACTGCTGCTGGGGGCTATGCCCGCCCATGCCGGTGAGGATGGTGACGCAGAACTTGCCAGGATCCAGCACGTCATCGTCATCTATCAGGAGAACTGGAGCTTCGATGCGCTCTACGGCCACTTCCCGGGTGCCAACGGCATCGCCCATGCGCAGTCCAGTTTCAGGCAGGTCGATCTCGACGGCAAACCGTATCACAGAATGCCGCAGCCGTGGGGCAGCAACAGCTTCGATTCGCGCTTCCCGGCCGGTATGCCGGTGGTGCCCTATAATCTGGCGAAATATATCCGGCCGAATGAAAAGACCGGCGACCTGGTGCACCGCTTCTATACCGAGCAGCAGCAGATCGACGGCGGCAAGATGGACAAGTTCATGGCCTGGAGCGACAACCCCGGCCTGGTGATGTCCGGTTTCGACGCCACGAACCTGCCGGAAGGCAAGCTCGCGCAGCAGTTCGTGCTGGCTGACAACTTCTTCCATGCCGCCTTCGGCGGTTCGTTCCTCAACCACATGTACCTGATCTGTGCCGCGGCACCGCGCTTCCCTGATGCGCCTGCCGGCATGATCGCGAAGCTCGATGCCGATGGCGTGCCCACCCCGGACGTACGGCCCGGCCATTCGTCCTCCGGCGACGGTGCGGTCACACCCGACGGCTATGTCGTTAACACCGCCTACTCGGTGAACATGCCGCATCCGGGCGGGGTGCCGGCCGACAAGCTGGTGCCGAACCAGACCATGCCGACGATCGGCGACCGCCTGTCGGAGAAGGGCATTTCGTGGGCCTGGTATTCGGGCGGCTGGGACGACGCCATGGCCGGCCATGCCGATCCGCTGTTCCAGTACCACCACCAGCCGTTCGCCTATTTCGCCAACTATGCCGACGGAACGGCCGCCAAGGCCGAGCACCTGAAGGACGAAAAGGACTTCATCGCGGCGGTGAAGCAGGGCGAGCTGCCGGCCGTCTCCTTCGTCAAGCCGCTGGGCCCGGATAACGAGCATCCGGGCTATGCAGCTTTGCAGCGCGGCCAGCAGCATGTCGCTGACCTGGTCGCCGCCGTCCGCCACAGCCCGCTGTGGAAGGATACGGCGATCATCATCACCTACGACGAGCACGGCGGCCGTTGGGATCATGTGGCACCGCCCAAGGTCGATCGCTGGGGGCCGGGCTCGCGCGTGCCGGCGATCATCATCTCGCCGTTCGCCAAGCGCCATTTCGTCGATCACACGCAGTACGACACGACCTCGATCCTGCGCTTCATCGAGGCGCGCTGGGATCTGAAACCGCTGACGACCCGCGATGCGCAGGCCAACAACCTGCTGAACGCCTTCGATTTCTCGCAGCAGCCCGACTGATCCTGTCGATTGCCTCTGCTGCCGACTGATTGACCCTGCCTGATTGGACTCAGGCAGCCGGCGTCTCCAGCAGCTGCTTGATGACGTAGCCGGCCAGCATGAAACCGAACAGGTTCGGCATGTAGGAGATGGTGCCGTTGGTGGCGCGCGGCCGCGCCGTCGGATCGTGAGCCAGTGGCTGGTGCGGCTGGGCGTTGACGGCGCGTTCGTCGGAATAGACCACCGGATAGTCGAGCGAGCCGCCCAGCTTGCGCAGCTTCATCCTGAGTTCCCGTGCCAGGCCGCAGGTGTGGGTTTTCGCGAGCTTGCGGATATGCGCCTTGGTGACGTCGGTGCGCCCACCGGCGCCGAGGCTGCTCGCCACCGGAATGCCGAGCCGCTGGCAGGCGGCCACGAGGGCTGCCTTGCAGACAATCGAATCGATACAGTCGAGCACGTAGTCGGGGCGGTATTCGGCGAGCACCGTCTCGACGTTCTCCGGGTGCAGGAAGCCCTCGTGCGGCCGGATCGCTGCCTTCGGGTTGATGTCGGCGAGCCTGGCCGCCGCCACCTTCGTTTTCGGCTCGCCGACGTTCGATTGCAGCGTGATCAGCTGGCGGTTGAGGTTGGAGAGGCCGACCTTGTCGTGATCGATCAGCGTGACGGTGCCAATGCCGGCGCGTACCACCGCTTCGGCCGCGGCCCCGCCGACGCCGCCCAGCCCGACGACCAGCACGTGCGCGGCGGCCAGCCGGTCCAGCCCCTCCTGGCCGATCAGGATGCGGGTACGTTCGTGCATGTCGTTCATGGATCAAGGCTCACAGTCGGAATAGCTCCGTGGTGTTGGCATCGGAGGCGGCGATGATCGCCGACGCCGGCTGTCCGCGCAATGCGGCGACCGTATCGGCGATGCGCGGCAGGTTGGCCGGCTCGTTGAGTTCGCCGGGCAGTCCGTCCGGCGCGTCGGTCTCCAGCATCAGGTGCGCAAGCGGCAGCCCGGCGGCGAGTCTGTGCGCTTTGCTTGCCCGCTCGCGCAGCACCATGGCGCCGATGCCGATGTGAAAGCCCAGCATCGTGAATTGCCGGGCCTCCTCGAGGCTGCCGCCAAAGCCGTGCACGACGCCGCGCAGTTCCGGGAAGCCGTGCAGCTCCGTCAGTAACGGCATCGTGCTGCGCACGCAGTGCAGGATCACCGGTAGTCGTCGTTCGGCAGCCAGCGCCAGTTGCCGGCGCAGCCACCACAGCTGCGTATCGGCATCCGGTTTGCCTTGGGTCGCATCCAGTCCGCACTCGCCGAGTGCTATGGCGCCGTCGAGCAGTGCGTCGAGATCCTCCAGGTGGCGCGGCTGGTGGCGGTCGCAATACCACGGGTGGATGCCGTAGGCGGCGTGGATGCCGGCCTCTTCACGGCAGAGCTGCTGCAGCCGCGGCCATTCGCCGGCACCGGTGCCGGCGACGACGAAACATGTTACCCCAGCCCTGCGGGCGCGCTCCAGAGTTTCGCCACGGCACGCATCCAGCCGCGGGTCGTCGAGATGGCAGTGGCTGTCGATCATGGCGCCGGGATCAGCAGCGGTGGTGCAGCCTGTTCAGCTCTCCGGCTTTCCACCACGCGTTCTGCAGCGCATCGGGCGTCGCACGCATGCGCCAGCTCCAGTTGCCCTCGAGGGTGGCCGGCGTGTTGAAGCGCGCCTCGCCGCCCAGTTCCAGCAGGTCCTGCATCGGGATGACGGCGAGCATGGCCGGCGAGGCGAGGGCGGCTTCGATCAGCGGCCACGGCATATCGGCGGCCTTGGCGTGCAACAGGTCCAGGGCATGCTTCTGCACATGCGCCGGTGCCGATTCGAACCAGCCGAGCGTGGTGTCGTTGTCGTGCGTGCCGGTATAGACGACGCTGTCCGGCGTGTGGCGGGCAGGCAGGTACGGGTTGTTGGCGTCGCCGTTGAAGGCGAACTGCAGGATCTTCATGCCGGGCAGGCCGAATTTCTCGCGCAGCGCATCGACCTCCGGTGTGATGATGCCGAGGTCCTCGGCGATCAGCGGCAGGCTGCCGAGCCTGTCGGTAAGCGCCTGCAGCAATGCTTCGCCGGGGGCCTTGCGCCATTCGCCGATGATGCCGTCGAGGCTTTCGCCCGGGATGGCCCAGTAGGCCTCCAGCCCCCGGAAATGATCGATGCGCAACAGGTGCATGCGCTCCAGCTGCCGTGCCACGCGGCGCACCCACCAGTCGAAGCCGTCGGCCGCCAGTTTCTCCCACCGGTAGAGAGGGTTGCCCCAGCGCTGGCCGGTTTCCGAGAAGTAGTCGGGCGGCACGCCGGCCACCTCCTGGCAGAGGCCGCGGGCATTGACGGTGAACAGGTCGCGGTTGGCCCAGACATCGGCTGAGTCGTGGGCGACATAGATCGGCAGGTCGCCGAACAGTTTCAGATCCAGGCTTTCGGCATGCGTCTTCAGACGGTGCCACTGGCGCTCGAACATGAGCTGCTCGAAAACGGTCTGGCGGATCAGCATGGCATGATCGAGCCGGGCCTGCGCCAGGTACTCCGGATGCCGGTCGCGCAATGGTTCGGGCCAGCTCCACCAGGGCTGGTCGTTGAACACCACCTTGAGTGCCGTGAAGAGCGCGAAATCCTGCAGCCAGTCGGCCTGCAGCGACTCGAAGGCCATGACGGTCTCGGCCAGCGCCGGTTCGTCCTCGACCTGCTTCCAGAACCCCACAGCCGCCTGGCGGCGGAGCGCCGCATGCTGTTCGGCCGTCCTGCAGCCCTTCAGCAGGTCGGCATCCAGCCAGCCGCGTTCGGCGCATTCGCGCAGGTCGATCAGCTCGGGGCTGCCGGCGCAGGAAGAGAGGCTCTCGTAGGGCGAGCCGTGGCCGTGCGTCGGCCCCAGCGGCAGAAACTGCCAGACGCTGAAGCCGGCATCGGCCATCTCGTCCATGAAACGGATCGCTTCCGGTCCGAGGACACCCTTGTGGAAGGGGCCGGGGAGGGAGGTGATATGGAGCAGGACCGCCGATCGGCGATGGTCGATCCAACTACTCACGAGTCGGCACCACCCCTGCGCATGGTGCCGCCGCCTTCGGCATGGCCGCCGCCATGCGAGATCGGCGTATCCAGCGAGGCGGGTAACGGTTCGCCGACGAGCTGGTAGAGTTTTTTCAGATGCTGGCGGTAGAGGCCGTCGAAATCGCGTACCGCTTCGGACGGATTGTAGTCGCCGAACCACCAGCACCAGTCGGAGCCTTCGCAGATCCTGAGCTGCTCGCGCGCCGCTTCCTGCTGTTCGGGGCTCAGGCTGTCGATGCGGCGGTCAAAGGCCTTCTTGGCCTGGATCAGCAGCTCCCAGGCGCGGGTCTTGGAGGCATCGCCGATCCAGGTGGCGAAATTGCCGTACACCCACGAGCCCGGCACCAGCTTCTCCAGCGTTTCGGTGGCCGGATGGTGGTGCAGGTAATCGGAGAAGGTGGTCAATTCGTAGTCCGGATGATCGGCGATCGACTGGTAGAGGCGGATCAGGAACGGGTAGCCGTTCTCGTGGTAATGCTCCCAGGCATTCTCGCCGTCCATGATGATGGCGACGACGGGGGCGGCCATGCCCTGGGTGCGGTGGTGAATGCCGGCCAGTTCGTGCATGAAGTTGGCCACTGCATCCTCGGTTCGCCAGCGCGAATACTCGAAGCCGATCAGGTCGGAGAGGCGGTCGTCGCGGAAGAAGCAGGTGATCTGCTTCTCTCCCTCGCCGACCAGCCAGGGGTGGAACAGGTTCTGGAACTCGTGGTCGCGCAAGTTGTAGCCCAGCGAGTGGTGCAGCACGGACTCGCCGGTGGCGCACCAGTCGAAGCCCGCCTCGCCGAGCAGCGCCAGCGTCTCCTCGGAAACCGAGCCTTCGGCCGGCCAGCAGCCGGCGGGCGTTTCACCGAACAGCTGTTCGTGCGAGCGGCGCGCCATGTCGATGTGGTCGCGGGCCTGCTCGCGGCCGCCGGGATAGGGCTCCTTCGGGATCAGCGCATCGTGGACGGTGGCACGCGCCGTGTGGAAGTCGAGCATCAGCGGGATGATCGGATGCGCGTAGGGGGTCGTGGTCAGCTCGATCTTGCCGGCTTTCACCAGCTTGCGGTGTTTTTTCGGAATATCGGCAAGCAGTGCGGCGATCAGCGACAGCAGTTCGCGGCGATCCTGATAGGTGAACAGCCGCCCTTTCTCGATCAGACGGCGGGCGACGAAGTTGACCTGGCGCACCGTTTCGCCCAGCCAGGCCAGGTGGTACCAGGTGACGAGGTCGAAGAAGAACTGGTTGCCGAGGAAGTCGATCGCCTCGTTGGCCTTGGCGTGTTCGGCAAGATTCCACAGCCGGCTGTAGGGAGGGTAGCGATGCAGGTTGCGCTGGTGGTTGAGCCTGAAACAGCTTTCCAGGATGAACTTGCGCTCGCTCTTGCTGTAGTCGCCGCTTTCCCGCGCCAGTGCGGCGAGCAGCGGGTCGCGCAGGATGGTCGCCGGGTTGTCGAGGAATTCGCCCAGGTTGGCGGCGTAATCCTCGAGCTGGGCGGTCAGCGACGGCACGTAATTGATTACCGCGCGGGCATCGGGGACCTGTTCGAGGATGTTCGCCATGTCGGTGTAGTCCTTCATGGCATGCAGGTAGACCCACGGCAGGTGGTAACGGCCGGTGTCGGCTTCACGGTAAAAGGGCTGGTGCATGTGCCAGTAAAACACAACGGAGAGTCGACTCATGTCAGTACCTTCCCTGTTTGCGCGGAATTTCATTGGTCTGTCACCGCTTCATGCGGCCCGGAGCAATGCATGCGTCGCCCTGAGGCGTTGCCTAACGCTCATCAGAGATCGTGCAAACTCTGACCGAGCATCTCGGGAGTGACAAGGACGATGCCGCCTTCGCTGACATAGAAGCGCCGCGCATCCTCCTTGGGATCCTCGCCGATGACGGTGCCTTCGGGAAGGATGGTGCCCTTGTCGATCACCGCCCGCTTGATTCGGCACTTGCGGCGGATCTCGACGTCCGGCAGCAGCACCGAATCCTCGACGGTCGAGTAGGAGTGGATGCGCACATTGGAGAACAGCACCGAATGGCGCACGAGCGAGCCGGTGATCAGGCAGCCGCCGGAGACCAGCGAGTCGACGGCCATGCCGCGGCGGTCGTCGTCGTCGAAGGCGAACTTGGCCGGAGGCAGCTGTTCCTGGTAGGTCCAGATCGGCCACTTGGTATCGTACATGTCGAGATCCGGCTGGATGTTGGCGAGGTCGATGTTGGCCTCCCAGTAGGCGTCGATGGTACCGACATCGCGCCAGTAGCCGGGGGCACCCGTGTTGGCGTCCATGAAGCGGAAGGCGAAGACGTTGGCATGGTGGATGGCGGCCGGGATCAGGTCCTTGCCGAAGTCGTGGCTGGAGTCGTCGTTCTTGGCATCGTTGATCAGCTGTTCGCGCAGGTAGTTGGTGGAGAAGACGTAGATGCCCATCGATGCCAGCGCCTTGCCGGGATCGCCGGGCATCGGCTTGGGGTTTTGCGGCTTCTCGGCGAATTCGACGATGCGGTGGTCGTCGTCGATGGCCATGACACCGAACGCCTTCGCTTCCTCCAGCGGCACCGGGATGCAACCGACGGTGATGTCGGCCCCCTTGGCGACGTGTGCGGCGATCATCTTACCGTAATCCATTTTATAAATGTGGTCGCCGGCCAGTACCAAAATGTAGTCGGGCTGATAGTGGCGGATGATGTCGAGGTTCTGGTAGACGGCGTCGGCCGTACCCTTGTACCAGCCCTCGTCGACGCGCTGCTGCGCGGAGAGCACCTCCATGAACTCGCCGAACTGGCCGGAGAGGAAGCTCCAGCCGCGCTGCAGGTGGCGTTGCAGGGAGTGGGACTTGTACTGGGTCAGCACCGAGATACGCCGGATGCCGGAGTTGATGCAGTTGGACATCGGAAAATCGATGATGCGGAACTTGCCGCCGAACGGGACCGACGGTTTCGCCCGCCAGTCGGTCAGTGCCTTCAGCCGCGAGCCGCGTCCGCCGGCCAGCACGAGCGCCACGGTGTTGGCGGTCAGTTTACTGATATTGCGTTCCATCTTGAGTTGGCTCATGGATTCCCCCTTCCTGTGTCCAAGCTAGCAGTGAGCCTAGCAGTTGCGGATGCGCTTCGCTATCGCCTCCGATGCGGTGGCAGGGGAAATTTTGCGACGCCGGCCGGGCAGGGTGGAGGCGATTGATTTCGGCTCGCCGTTCACGTGCGCTTCGGCTAGGATAGCCGGTGAGAGGGAGGTGCCAGCCATGCCGACACAGAGTGTTGCGACGCGCCCGTTCGAGGGACAGAGGCCGGGAACGTCCGGTCTGCGCAAAAAGGTGAAGGTGTTCCAGCAGCCGCACTATCTGGAGAATTTCGTGCAGGCGGTGTTCGATTCGATCGGCGATTTCCGCGGCGCCACGCTGGTGGTCGGCGGCGACGGCCGCTACTACAACCGACAGGCGATCCAGACGATCATGAAGATGGCGGCGGCCAGCGGTTTCGGCCGCGTGCTGGTGGGCAAGGGGGGTATCCTCTCCACACCGGCGGCCTCCTGCGTGATCCGCAAGCACGGCGCCTACGGCGGACTGATCCTTTCCGCCAGCCACAATCCCGGCGGGCCGGACGAGGATTTCGGCATCAAGTACAATATCGGCAACGGCGGCCCGGCACCCGAAGCGGTGACCGAGGCGATCTATGCGAAGACGCTGGAGATGCGCGCCTACAAGATCGCCGAGGCCGACGATGTGGAGATCGATACCCTGGGCGTCACCGGGCTTGCCGGCATGGCGGTGGAGGTGATCGATCCGGTCGCCGATTACGCCGGGCTGATGGAAGAGCTGTTCGATTTCGATGCCATCCGCGTACTACTGACCGGCGCCGGCTTCTCGATGCGTTTCGACGCCATGCATGCGGTGACGGGGCCGTACGCGAAAGCGATCCTCGAGGAGCGGCTGGGGGCACCCGCCGGCACGGTGATCAACGCGCGGCCGCTGGAGGATTTCGGCGGCGGCCATCCCGACCCGAACCTCACCTACGCCCACGACCTGGTCGACACCCTGTTCGGCAAGCATGCCCCCGATTTCGGCGCCGCCTCCGACGGCGACGGCGACCGCAACATGATTCTCGGCCGCCGCTTCTTCGTGACCCCCAGCGATTCGCTGGCCGTGCTCGCCGCCAACGCGCGGCTGGTGCCGGGTTACAGGGAAGGTCTGGCGGGCGTGGCGCGCTCGATGCCGACCAGCGGTGCGGTGGACCGCGTCGCCGCCGAGCTCGGTATCGACTGCTTCGAGACGCCGACCGGCTGGAAATTCTTCGGCAACCTGATGGATGCCGGCCGCGTGACGCTGTGCGGCGAGGAGTCGTTCGGCACCGGCTCGAACCATGTGCGCGAGAAGGACGGCCTGTGGGCGGTGATCTTCTGGCTCAATATCCTGGCCGTGCGCCAGGAGCCGGTGGAGGCGATCGTGCGCGAGCACTGGGCGAAATTCGGCCGCAACTTCTATTCCCGCCACGACTACGAGGGGGTCGACGTCAATGCCGCCCGCCGGGTCATGGAGTACCTGCATACGCGGCTCGACAAGCTGCCCGGCAACGCCTTCGGCGACCGCATCGTCGCCAATGCCGACGATTTTTCCTACACCGACCCGGTCGACGGCTCGGAAAGCCGCGGCCAGGGAATCCGCATCCTGTTCGAGGACGGCTCGCGCATCGTCTTCCGCCTCTCCGGCACCGGCACCGAGGGGGCGACGATCCGCATCTATCTCGAGCGCTTCGAGCCCGATGCCGCGCTGCACCACGAGGATGCCCAGATCGCGCTGGCCGACCTGATCGAATCCGCCGAGGCACTGTCCCGCCTCAAGGAGTTCACCGGCCGCACCGAACCGACTGTCATTACCTGATGAGGGAGTAACCCGATGCCCAAGAAAACGAAAGGCGGAAACAACATGAAACCGACGACGAAACAGCTTCCCGCTGTCGCCTACGAAATCCTCGAGGCGCGCTCGCACGACCCGTTCGCCTGGCTGGGCCGCCATCCGCACGAGGGCGGCGGTATCGTGATCCGCGCCTTCAGGCCGCGCCTGGCCAAGGTGTGGGTGGTCAACAACGGCAACGAGATCGCCGAGATGCAGCGGCTGGGCCAAACCGACCTGTTCGAAGCGGTGCTGCCGGACGGCGACTTTTCCACGCCTTACCGGCTGCTGCTGGAGGATGGTAACGGCCATCGCTGGGAGCAGGAGGATACCTACCGCTTCGGGCCGCTGCTCGGCGATCTCGACCTGCACCTGATCGGCGAGGGTAACCATTTCGAGAAATACACCATCATGGGTGCGCACGTGCGCGAGCACGAAGGGGTCAAGGGCGTCGGCTTCGCGGTCTGGGCGCCGTCGGCCGAGCGTGTCAGCGTGGTCGGTAACTTCAACCACTGGGACGGCCGCGAGCACCCGATGCGGGTGCGCGGCTCCTCGGGCGTCTGGGAGCTCTTCATCCCGCATCTCTCCGAGGGCGAGGTCTACAAGTTCGAGATCCGCGGCAAGGGCGGCGCGATCTTCGAGAAGGCCGACCCGTATGCGCAGCAGATGGAGGTGCGGCCGAAGACGGCGAGCGTCGTGCACGATCCGAAGCAGTACAAGTGGCACGATGCCGAGTGGATCAAGTCGCGCCCCGAGCGGCAGGCGCTGGACCGGCCGATGAGCATCTATGAGGTGCATCTCGGCTCCTGGCGTCGCGGCGACGGCAACTACCTGAGCTACCGGGAGCTCGCGCACCAGTTGGTGGAGTACTGCAGCTGGATGGGGCATACCCATATCGAGCTGTTGCCGGTCACCGAACACCCGTACGACGGTTCCTGGGGCTACCAGACCGTCGGCTATTTCGCGCCGACCAGCCGCTTCGGCTCGCCCGACGACTTCCGCTATTTCGTCGATCATTGCCACCAGAACGGCATCGGCGTCTTCCTGGACTGGGTGCCGGCTCACTTCCCGAAGGATGCGCACGGCCTGGCGCGCTTCGACGGCACCGCACTCTACGAGCATGAGGACCCGCGGCTGGGCGAGCACAAGGACTGGGGCACGCTGATCTTCAATTACGGCCGCAACGAGGTGCGCAATTTCCTGATCGCCTCGGCGCTGTTCTGGCTCGACCAGTACCATCTCGACGGTTTGCGCGTCGATGCGGTGGCCTCGATGCTCTACCTCGACTACTCGCGCAAGGACGGGGAGTGGATGCCCAACCGCTACGGCGGCCGCGAGAACCTCGAGGCGGTGGAGTTTCTGAAGCAGTTCAACCACCTGGTGCACGAGCGTTTCCCGGGCGCGCTGACGATGGCCGAGGAGTCGACCTCCTGGCCGATGGTGTCGCGTCCGACCTGGCTCGGCGGCCTCGGCTTCACGATGAAGTGGAACATGGGCTGGATGAACGACACGCTGCGCTATTTCGAGCATGAGCCGATCCATCGCTCGTACCACCACAACGAGCTGACCTTCTCGATGGTCTATGCCTTCACCGAGAATTTCATCCTGCCGTTCTCGCACGACGAGGTCGTGCACGGCAAGGGCTCGATGCCGAACAAGATGCCGGGCGACGACTGGCAGAAGTTCGCCAACCTGCGCGCCCTGTACGGCTACATGTTCAGCCATCCGGGCAAGAAGCTGCAGTTCCAGGGGCTGGAGTTCGGCCAGTGGCAGGAGTGGAACTTCGACACCTCGATCTCCTGGGATCAGGCCAATTTCATGCCGCACCGCGGCCTGCAGCTGCTGGTGCGCGATCTCAACCGCCTCTACCGCGACGTCCCGGCGCTGCACGAGGTCGATTTCGACTCCTCCGGCTTCCAGTGGCTGGACTGCAACGATGCCGGCGCCTCCACGCTCTCCTTCGTGCGCTGGGACAAGAACGGCGGCTGTGTCGTCGTGGTGCTGAACCTTACACCGGTGCCGCGTTACGACTACGTGCTCGGCGTGCCGAAGCCCGGTTTCTACCGCGAGATCATGAACACCGACGCCGAGATCTACGGCGGCTCCAATCTCGGCAACGGCGGCGGTGTGCACGCCGGCAACGACGGCTGGATGTGGCAGCCGCACTCGGTGCGCCTGACGCTGCCGCCGCTTTCCTGCCTGGTCCTGCGCCCCGAGTAAGGGGTGTTTGAGTTGAGCTGAAAAAAACGCACCCCTGCGTTTTTTCAGTACGCCAAGACAAAAGCGCGGTTTTGTCTTGGCTCACAAAATCAGGCATTTGCGCCTGATTTTGGCGGGCCATCCTAGCCCGCTGTGCTAGACTGAGAGGGGCCGGCACGTTGCGGTGATTCTCGGGGCGACTCTCGGGTTCAATTTCGATAGGGGGCGGTGAGCCGATGCACGGGAACAGCATCCTGTTCACCATGTTCGTGATCTTTTCCGGGGCGGCGCTGCTCGCCACGGCGGCCCTCTATGCCCGGCAGTCGCTGCTCGTGGTCTATGTGGCGCTCGGCATCCTCGTCGGCCCCGTGCTGGGCTGGGTCTACGACACCTACATGGTCAGGCAGGTCGCCGACATCGGCATCCTGTTCCTGCTGTTCCTGCTGGGGCTGAACCTGCCGCCGGCGAAGCTGCAGCAGATGGTGCGCGAGTCGGCGAAGGTGGCACTCTACAGCACTATCCTGTTCGTCGTGACCGGCGGCATCATCGCGGGGCTGTTCGGCTACAACGTGCTGGAGAGCACGCTGATCGGCATCTGCCTGGTCTTCTCCAGTACCATCATCGGCCTGAAGCTTTTGCCCACCACGGTGCTGCACCACCAGCGCACCGGCGGCATCATCATCAGTATCCTGCTGCTGCAGGATATCGTCGCCATCCTGGTGCTGGAGAGCCTGCAGGTGCTGGGCCATGGCGAGGGCGGCTGGTGGAAACTGATCGTCACCATGCTGGCCTTCCCGGCGCTCTACGCCATCGCCTACATGCTGGAGCGGCTCGTGATGGTTCGGCTGATGCGCCGCTTCGACAAGATCCAGGAGTATGTCTTCCTGCTCGCCATCGGCTGGTGCCTGGCCATCGCGGAGCTCGGCAATCGCATGGGGCTGTTGCCGGAGATCGGCGCCTTCATCGCCGGCGTCGCCCTGGCCAATAATCCGATCTCGCTGTTCATCGCCGATCGCCTCCGGCCGCTGCGCGATTTCTTCCTGATCATGTTCTTCTTCACCATCGGCGCGAGCTTCCAGCCCGGCATCATCGGCGATGTCTTCTTCCCGGCGCTGATCCTGGGGCTCTTGACGCTGGTGGTGAAACCGTGGATTTACAACGTGCTGCTGAAAAAGGCGGAAGGGGAGCAGCGGGCACTGGAAGTGGGCGTACGCCTCGGCCAGTCGAGCGAGTTCTCGCTGCTGATCGCCGTGCTGGCCACCGATCTCGGCGTGATCGGCACCGATGCGGCGAGCCTCATCCAGCTCGCCACGCTGATGACCTTCCTGGTCTCGCCGTACCTCATTGTGTTGCGCTACCCGACGCCGGTGGCGCTCTCCGACAAGCTGCGGAGAGATTAGTAGGTAAATTTCCGCTGCAGAGAAATAAGTAAACTGTCCCCAGAATTCGAGCAGACATTCGTTTGAATCTAATCTCCGTCCTCCGGTAACGAGAGTGAGCACAACATTTTACAGTCCGTAATATTTTAGTATGGCTTCTTTAATCACTTCAGTTGCAACAGAGACGCCAATTTTCCATGTTCCATTTGCTGCTTTTTTGAGATTATCAACCAACCATGTTTTTGCATTAGTCCCTAGAGGTTCAAGTCTATTTCCAGGTTCTTCGGCAGCAACTATATCTGCTA
>DATLWR010000105.1:0-25686 GCA_035576205.1 Mariprofundaceae bacterium | reverse complement strand
GCCACCGCCGCGATTTCCCCATGGGTTGTTGGACTGATTCGGGTCACTCCAGGGCATTGCAACCTCCAGTAAGCTGTCGAGCGCCGGAGTTTAACAGCTCGGCGGGCCAATGCACCCACCGCTTCGCACGGGAGCACCTGCGATGCTAGCCTTGCAGCATGCCGATCCTCTTCCGCTGGATATTCCATACCTGCCTGATGCGTGCCGCCAGCACGCTCGCCGTCATGCTGGCCATCTACTTCATCATCGAGGCGTTCGACAAGGCACGCTACCTCGGCAAGGGACTCAATACCGGGCTGCTGATCGAATACCTGGCGCTGAAGGCGCCCTTCCTGATCAGCGAATTCATGCCGATCGTCGTACTGGTCGCCACCAGCATCTTCCTCGTCGAGCTGTCGACACACCGCGAACTGGCTGCCATCCGGGCTGCCGGTCTCGGCATCAACAAGATCGTCATCCCCGTCCTCGCCGTCGCCATGCTGGCGGCGGCAACCACCTTCGCCATCGGCGAATGGGTTACGCCGGTCACCAATCAGCGGCTCGACGTCATCGAGAGGGTGCACATCCAGCATCAGCCGCAGGACGAGCAGGGCATCCAGTGGCTGCGCGACGGACAGCGCTTCTTCCGGCTGACGCCGCTCTCCGACAACCGCTTCGCCCTGATCGTGCTGGAAACCGATGCTGCTGGCGCCTGGACGCAGCGCCTGGATGCCGCCTGGGCCACCTATGCCGATGGACTTTGGGAGATGCATGACGTCTATGTCAGTGCGCCGGACAAGGAAGGCATGAGTGTCGATCAGAAACCGGTTATGGATATGGCCGCAGCTGTCGGACCGAAAACCGCCGAGCTGCCGAATCCGTCGCACATGCAATTGCTGGAACTGAACCGCTATGTCAACGACTTGAAGAAGGCGGGCCTGAATGCGACCACTTACGCCTTCACCCTGCAGCGCAAACTGGCAGCCCCCCTGGCCTGCCTGTTCATGGCCATTCTGGCCGCCGGCCTCTGCCTGCATGCCAGCACGCGCAGCGGTGCCGCGTCATGGGGCCTGGCTGCAGCCATCTCCACCGGTCTGCTGTACTATCTTTTCGGCAATGCCAGCGGCCTGCTGGCCGGCGGCAGCCAGTTACCGGCCGCCTACGCGGCCTGGCTGCCGAACCTGGTGTTCGGCGGTGCCGGCATTTTTCTGCTGCTGCACCGGGAAGGGCACTAGCCCCTTAGATCATTAAATTTTCAGAAGCTTGACGTACTCCGCATGCAGCTTGCCGTTGGCGGCCAGCACATCGCCGACCGCAAGATCGACACTGGCACCATCCATCCCCGTGACCATGCCGCCGGCCTCCTGGACCAGCAAGATACCGGCCGCGATATCCCAGGGCTGCAGACCCGCCTCCCAATAGGCATCCAGACGGCCGGCCGCGACATAGGCAAGGTCGAGGGCAGCCGAACCGCCACGGCGATAGCTGTCCGAATAGCGCATGCAGCGATCCATGCGCTGCTGGAAAGCGTCGATCGATTCCCGCTGGTAGGAGGGCAGACCGGAAGCGAACAGCGCATTCTCCAGCTGGCTTTCGTTACCCACCCGCAGGCGACGGCGGTTCAGGAATGCGCCGGAACCGCTCCTGGCCTCGAACGTTTCGTTACGGATCGGATCGTGGACCACGGCCAGTAACGGTTTTCCCTGCTTCCAGGCGGCGATGGATACGGCGAAATGCGGATAGCCGTGAATGAAGTTGGTGGTGCCGTCGAGCGGATCGATATACCACTGGACGGGTGCTGCAGGATTTTTCCGCTTCGCGGCCTCTTCGGCAACGATACCGTGGTCCGGGTAGTGCTGCTCGATTTCCCGGATAATCATCGCTTCGGCGCGCTGATCGATATCGGTGACGAAATCGCGATCGCTCTTCTGCTGGACTTTCAGCCCATCACGATCATCAAACGCGCGGGCGATCATGTCTCCGGCCCGGCGTGCAGCACGAACAGCAACGTATAACACTTGAATGAAACTCCTGCAGAATCAGCGATCCGCGGCATGATAACATGCCCAAAGGCGGACGTCGTGCCCATTGAACTGCCGGTTGCAGTACCTTGCAAAGCGGCTAAGCTTTGATGGGAAGTCAGGGAGGAGAAATCGCGATTAACACCACCCTTAAACGCTGGCTGATCAACAAGGGGCGCTCCAGCGGCATCTCCATCGTCCAGTCGCAAATCCAGCAGGCCGCGGCGAGGATCATCGTCGGCGTTGCTGTCGTCGCCTACCTCTATCTGTTCGGCCCCCACTTCGATATCTACCAGCCTTATCTGCTGCCTCTTGCCGGACTTTATCTGCTGGGTTCGCTGATCAGCATTCCTGCCATACGGCGCTATCCACTATCGGCCCTTCGCAACCTTTCCTATCCACTGATCGACATCGCCCTTGTCAGTTTCGCGATGCTGATCGACGGTGGCCATACGAGCGGTCTCTACTTCCTGCTGCTCGTCATCATCTTCAGCAATGGCCTGCGCTGGGGCAACGCGCTGCTGGTCTACTGCCAGGCACTGAGCATCCTTGGCCTGATCACGGTCAGTATCGTGACGCTGATCCACATGCAGCTCGATATCGATCGCTCACTGCTGTTCTGGCAAATCATGACGCTGGTTGCGGTCCCCATGTATGTCTACCTGATCGCCGACAAGGCCGAACGGGTCAAGCATGAACAGCAGCAGAGCGGCGAAACCTCTTTCAAGCTTCTCGATCAAGGGCCGATTCCCGTCTTCACCTTCGATCTCGACGAACATGAAATGCCCCGCATCCATTATGCCAATGCCGCCATCAACCAGGTCTTCCGCGATGATTTGACCCATCTGGTTGGGGAACGGCCGGATATCCTGACGATTCTGGAAGATGGCCATGAGATGGTCGATTTCTGCCGTCGCGCCATGTTGTCAGTCTCGAAAGAACCACATGTCGTCTATGTCCGCGGCAAAAACAAACAGGGAGAGATCCTGCAGCTGATGTGCAATGCCTCGCGCATGCGCTGGCGCAACCGCTGGCTCGGCATCTGCTTCGTGCTCGACATCACCCGCCTGGAGTCCATGCGCAGCTGGCTCGAGGAGGCTCGCATGCGGGGCTACATGTCGACACTGATCTCCACCATGGTCCACGATTTCCGCAATGTGCTGACCAACATCATCGGTTTCGCCGAAGTTATGCAGATGGAAAGCGACAACGCCGACGAGAAGGCCAAGCTCGATGCCATCATCGCCACCGGCGAACGTGGCTCCGATATGCTGAACCGCCTGCCGCAACTGGCCAAAAGGTGGAATCAGCCGGGCAGCAAAGAGCCGGAAAAACTGAGCCGCAGCATGCTTGAAAGCACCATTGGCGTGGCCCGCATGCAATTGAAGCCCGATGTCCAGTTGCACTGCAATATCGAGGAACACCTGCCGGCGACATCGGTCAGCCCGGTGGAAATCGGGGACATGTTACTGAACCTTGTCCAGAATTCGATTCATGCCGTTCAGAAATCGGGGCTGATCGAGGTCGCTATCTGGCGGGATACCCGCGATGCACTTGCCAAACCTGGCAAACCGAGCCTCGGCATTCGCGTCGCGGACAACGGCCACGGCATCAGCGAAGAGGATCTCCCCCATATTTTCGAGCCATTCTGGTCCTCGGAACCGGATGCGGGAGGTTCCGGACTGGGGCTCGCCGTGATCAAGCGGATGGTCGACAGGTGCGGCGGCCGCATCGATGTGCAGTCCTCTCCCAAACGAGGAACAAGCATCACCGTTCAGTTACCCGCCGCTGGAAGCGAAACGGCCCGTCCTTTACCTGCGGCCAAACCGGAACCCACGGCCGCCGCAGCAACAACACAGGAAGAAGTGGCTGTGCGGCCCTGTCGGATCCTGCTCGTCGATGATGCTCCGGACGTGCTGAGCATCCACCAGGCCCTGCTCAAGCGTCTGAAGCATGAGGTCGAGACTGCGCTGAACGGCCAGCAGGCGCTGGAGATCTTTCAGAAGAGTTCCAACCCGTTCGACCTGGTCATTACTGATTACCGCATGCCCAGAATGTCGGGTCTGGAACTCGCCACGGCCATTCGATCCGAAAGCCCCGACATTCCGATCCTGATCATCACGGCCTACGGCGAGGAGGAACAGCTCCAGAAAGCCGGCACGCAGGGTATCCGGCTGCTGAACAAACCGGTCAGCCTTGCCAAACTTGGTCAGACCATCCGCGATATCATGAGAAGCTAGCCGCGACTGTCTCCCGGAATTGCCAACAGCGAACGCGCGGAAAAATCGTCGTATACGGCATCGGTGAAATAGAGACCGTGGGCGGGTGCGGTCGCCCCCCCCTTGCTGCGATCGCCGCCCTCGAGCAGGCGGGCGAAATCGTCCGCTGATGTGCGGCCAATCCCGACATCCACCAGGTTCCCGACCAGATTCCGCACCATGTGATAGAGAAATGCGTCAGCCCTGACGTCGATCCCGACAACGAAACCGTCGCGCCATATCGACAGCTCCCGGATCGTGCGTACCGCCCCCGAAGCCTGGCATCCGGCGGCGCGTAGCGCGCTGAAGTCCTGTTTCCCCCTGGCGAAGGCAGCCGCCTCCCGCATCCGAGCTTCATCCAGCAGGCGCGGCATCCACCAGTGGCGCCAGGCATGCAGTGCCGAGGCAGTCGTCCGGTTCCAGATTCGATAAGTGTAGGCTCGTTCCCTGCAATCGAAGCGCGCGTGAAAGTACGGTGCCACGGCACGCACGGCTACCGCGCGCACCGATCCCGGCAACTGGCTGTTCAAGCCATGCACATAGGCCATCGGCGAACGCTGCCAGCGTGCGCTACTCACATCCGCATGCACCAGCATGGCCTCGGCATGCACACCCGCGTCCGTACGCCCCGCCGCCACGGCTTGGACCTCATGCCCCTCGATCCGTGCCAATGCCTGCTGCAGCACATCCTGGACACTTGCCGCATTGTCCTGCTGCTGCCAGCCGCTGAATGGACTGCCGTCGAATTCCAGTACCAGCGCGATACGTTGCCTGTCCGGGTTCATTTCAGCCATGCGCCTCCCAACAGGGCGATTGCCAGTACCACCACAGGCATGTCGGCCCGCAACGACCACTGCTTCCGTGGTGCTGACAAGACTGCATGCCAGCGAAGCCAGACAATCTGCGAACAGACAATGGAAACGTCGGACATATGCCGCAGCATGGACGCCAGCAGAACGCCCGACTGGCTCCATGCCCGGCGGAGATCGAACTGCCGCCTGTATCCCTGTAGCGCCCCCTGTACGGCGCCGCGTACCGCCGGCATGGCCAACAGGTAGGGGAACATCCGTCGACCCGCGAGAGGAATTTTCGATGCGTATGCCAGCAGCTCCTCCTGTCGCCACAGGCGGGAAAACAGCATCGCCACAATATAGAAGGTCAGCAGGTTAAGGCTAAGGATCGCGCCAGTCCGAAGTCCATCCAGACTCAAAGGCAGGCCGGATTGCGGCCACAGACGTTCGCCTCCCGTCAACAGCAGATGCAGCAGGATAATCGGTACGATCAGCCAGCGCAGCACGGCCAGAGAGCGACGAACATTGCGCCAGCCACCGTCGATCATGACCACCATGGCACCGGAAACCGCAAGCAATATCGCCACCGAACCGCTCGCAAGCAGAACTACAACGGCCATGCCCAGCAACAGCCGGCTCAGCGGATGACTGTCATAGAACAATGCATGCACGACTGTATCCGTACTCATCCTGGCAGCGGAGCTGCAAGCCAGGGTAAAGGATTACTTGTCCTTCTTCTTCTCTTCTTCGTCGGAGAATTCGCTCAGCAGATCCTCGAGCTGCTGGGTTGCATCCGCGTCGTCCGAACCGAAATCAAGATCGAGCATTCCCTCATCGGAGCTCTCCTTGCCCTTCTTGCCGGAACGTGCCGCCTCTTCGGTCATGCGCAGATCGTGTTCGCCGGTGGCGGTAAAATCGACCTCGGATTCAGACACAGCATCCAGCGAAGTACGGATCGTACTGGTAAAATCATCCGCCGCCTCGACCTCGATTTCCGACAGGTCGACTCCCGCATCAAGGTCGCCGGCATCCAGATCCAGCGTCGTGACGCTGTCATCCGATTCCGGCGTGACGGTCGGTGTCTCGATTTCGGCAACCGACTCCTCTTCGGTCGGTTCCTCACCAAGCGTTTCCAGATCGAAATCAAGCTCACCCATGCCGGCCGGCTCTTCAGTCTCTTCGGCCGCAGCGAATTCGGCAGCTTCCTCTTCGACCCCGCCTGATTCCTCCTCGAACATATCGGTGGCGCCACTTTCACCGGTAATGAGCATCTCACCGGAATCGATGGAGGTGTCCTGCGACCAGTCGATCGCCACGGTCTTGTCCAGATCAGCCGTCATCACCTCGGGGGCGATCTCCTTTGGCGCCGGCTTGGCCGACTCCGGCATTTCGATATCCGAAAGATCGAAATCCAGTCCGCCGCTAGTCGTCTCCGGAGTCTTGCCGACAACTTCCTCGACCGAAGCCTCTTCCCCACCCATGTCGACATCCGACAGGTCGAAGGAAAGGTCTTCCGCTGCCTCCGGCGCGGCTTGGGCAAGCGGTTCCTCTTCCACGACGGTTTCGGTCTCGGCTGCGCCCATGTCACCGAAATCGATATTGTCGAGCTCGGAAAGAGTGCTCTCCAGATCGATGCCAGCCTCGCCAGCCGAACGTTCGGCATCCTCGCCGATCAGATCCGCGGCCTCGGTAGGCGGCATAGTGTCTTCCAGCGAAGTCGCTTCGGCCTCGCCAGTCTGCATTTCGGCAACAGCATCATTGAAACTGGCCAGCGCATCGCCGGTCAGCAGGCCGGAAGCCGTACTGATGGTCGCCTCGAATGCCTGCTCGTCGCCTTTCTGGCGCTGGATCTGCGCCATCTTGATGTGCGCTTCGGGATTGAACTGGTTCTGCTTCAGCGCCATGCGGGCCTGTTGCAGCGCTTCGTCCTCCATGCCGTAGCGCAGGTAAACGTCGGCTTCAGAAAGATAGTCGACATTCGGATCCGGTTCCTCTTCGACCTCTTCCTGGAATGCCTCCATCTCCGAGGTGTCTTCGTCGGTCAGATCAGGAATCGAATTGCTGTATTCGCCTGCCTCTTCCGGGCTGATCCGCATGGTCGATTCGCCGAAATCGATGCCACTTGCAGCGGCTTCGATATCAGCTTCCTCGACATCGATCTCCGGAACCTCCTCTGCCGCCGGTGACGGTTCGGCAGAAACCGAACGACGATCAAAAGGGGAAGGTGGGACAGCCTCCTCATCCATCATGGCCGGATGCTTCGGTTCGCGACGCAGCAGGAAAGCCATGGCACCCAGCAGTACGATGATCACGCCACCGAGCACCCAGGTCAGCCAGCCAACTGACGGCGCTTCGGCCGTCTTGGCCTGATCGCGTGCCTGGTCGAGTTCCGCCTGCAGGCGAGCCACCTGCAGCTCCAGTTTCTTCCTGGCCTGCTCCTGGGCGGCAGCAGCCGCATCAGCCTGCGGCGCAGCAGCCTGGCTGGCGGACAGTTCGCTGATCTTCTTTTCGCTCTCGGCCAGTTTGGCCTGCAGCTCCTGATTCTGCTGGTTCAGCTGCTCGATCTGCGTTTTGGCCTGCTCGGCTTCCGCCGTGGCTTGCGCGGCTACGGCGGGAACAGCTGCGGTAGTCGGAGCCATAGCTCCAGTGGTTGCCGCCGGCTGTGCCTGAGCTTCACCTGCCATCGGAGCAGCGGCCGAGCCACTCGCCTGTTCGCCGATACGGATGCGCTTGCTGTAACGCGTGCGCTGCGCCTCCTCAATCGCGGCATAGTGCGGCTGCTTGGTCAGTTCCTTCCAACGCTTCTCGTTATCGGCAATGACCTGCCGCGCATCTGCCGGGGAGATGCGGCTGACCTCGGCAGCCGTCGGGACATCCAGATAGGTCCCTGCCTTGATCAGGTTGATGTTATCCTGGTCAAACTTCTGACGGTTCTTTTCGAACAGTGCCACCATAACCTGCTGGCGGCTAAAGCGATCATCGATACGCAGGCGCTCGGCCACGGTCGTAATCGTGTCGCCGTAAACCATCGGGCCATATCGGCCGATACGTGCCCAGCCGTCAAACGGCTGAAAGCCCGCCGGCGTGGCAGGCTGCGCTTCAGGCTGGACAGTGGTCGTCGCCATCGTCGCCGGCGCCTCGACCGCCGGTGCGGCTTCGACAGCCGGAGCCATGCCTTCCACCGCCTTGACGGTCGGCAACGGCTTGGCGGCGGCCGGTGCACGGGCCGCCTTCGGCAGATCCAGGAAAATCGGGAATTTCTTGAACTGGGTGGCGCGATCGTACTGAACCTTCAGCACCAGATTGAAGAACGGCGCATCGATGGTGCCTTTGGACTTCATCTCGATGCGGGTGCCGCGACTGTCGCTGGTAAGCTCGACGCGGATCGCGTTCAGAGCAGGGTCGCGATAGACCTCGAGAATGCGATAGTCGTCGCCGGTCGCGATTCCGACCTGCACCGAGGAAAGGTTCTCGCCGGCATCAACCATCAGCGGCACTTCGGCATAGAAGGGTTCGCCGAGACTGCTCGTGACCTCGATTTTGCCTAGCGATACGGCCTGCGCGATTCCGGTGGAAAAACCCCAGACCGCCACCGCCAATATCAAACGCGCCAAATGCTGAAGCATTGCTCCCTCCTCTGAGCCCGCCTACGGTCAGGTTTGGCGAGTCAGAATTTCTGCTATCTGCACGGCATTTAGGGCCGCACCTTTACGTACATTATCAGCGACAATCCATAAATGCAAGGAATTGGGGCAAGATTTATCGTCGCGGATACGTCCGACCCATACCGGATCGGAGCCAGCAGCCTCCGACGGCATCGGATAATCGCCGCTCTTCGGATCATCGACAACGCAAATCCCTTCGGCATCAGCAAGGATATTCCGAGCCTGCTCGGCGTTCATCGCCCCATCGAAGGTCACGTTGACCGACTCCGAATGACCGTAGAAGACCGGCACGCGCACGGTGGTAGCGGTCACGGCGATATCCGCCTCCATGATCTTGCGGGTCTCGTCCATCATCTTGCGCTCTTCCTTGGTGTAACCGTCATCCAGGAAAACATCGATCTGCGGGATCACGTTGAAGGCGATACGGGCCGGAAACACATCGACTTCGGGTTCGCGGGCATTCAGAAGCTGACCGGTCTGGCGGGCCAGCTCCTCGATAGCCCTGCCACCGGCGCCGCTGACCGCCTGGTAGGTGGAGACCACCACACGCTTGATCGGTACCGCATCGTGCAGCGGTTTCAGCGCCACCACCATCTGGATGGTCGAGCAGTTCGGGTTAGCGATGATGTGATTGTTGCGAGCCATCTCCAGGGCGTGCGGATTCACTTCGGGCACCACCAGACAAACATCCACATCCATGCGCCAGGCGCTGGAGTTGTCGATCACATAGCAGCCCGCGGCTGCAAAACGCGGCGCATGTTGTTTCGAGGTGGCGCCACCGGCCGAAAACAGTGCAATGTCGAGCCCTGCCGGATCGAAGGTCTCCAGATCCTGCACGACGTATTCGCGCCCCTTGAACTCGATCTTGCTGCCGGCACTGCGGCTTGAGGCCACAGGCACGATCTCGGAGACCGGGAAATTGCGCTCCTCGAGAATCTCCAGCATGGTCTGGCCGACCGCGCCGGTCGCGCCGACCACAGCCACGCGATAACCATCTTTTTTCGGAAGAAATGCCTTACTCACGCCAACGCCTCCAATCGCTCACATACTGCATCGCCCATACCGGAACATGAAACCATGCAGGATCCCTTGCCGAGATCGCCAGTCCGGACACCGTCATCCAGCGCCTTCTCCACCGCCGCTTCAACCTTGTCCGCGAGATCTGCGCGCCCCAGCGAAAAGCGCAGCATCATCGCTGCCGACAGGATCGTCGCCAGCGGATTCGCCTTGTTCTGGCCGGCGATGTCCGGCGCCGACCCATGGATCGGCTCATAGAGCGCATATTTCTCGCCGATCGATGCCGACGGCAGCATGCCGATCGATCCGGTCAGCATCGACGCTTCGTCGGAGAGGATGTCGCCGAACATATTGGTCGTGACGATGACGTCAAACTGCTTCGGATTGCGGATCAGCTGCATGGAAGCGTTGTCGACATACATGTGCGACAGCTCGACATCGGCGAACTCCTGGGCATGCACGCGCGTCACCACCTCGCGCCAGTACTCGGTCGCCTCCAGAACATTGGCCTTGTCCACCGAACAGACCCGGTTACTGCGCAGGCGCGCCGCTTCGAAGGCCTTGCGGGCAATGCGCTCGATCTCGGAAGTGGTATAGGCCAGGGTGTTGTAACCGCGCTTCTCGCCGTTTGGCAGCTCCTCGATGCCGCGCGGCTTGCCGAAATAGATGCCGGAAACCAGCTCGCGCACTACCAGGATATCGACCCCCTGCACCACTTCCGGCTTCAGGGTCGAGGCATCGATCAGCTGATCGTGCACCTTGGCCGGCCGGTAGTTGGCGAACAGACCGAGATCCTCGCGGATTCGCAGCAGGCCTGCTTCCGGACGCAGCGGCTTGGCGAGTTTCTCCCACTTCGGCCCGCCGACCGCACCGAGCAGTACGGCATCCGATGCTTTCGCGAGCTTTTGCGTCGCTTCCGGGTAGGGATCGCCGGCCACATCGTATCCGACGCCGCCGATCGCCGCTTCCTCCCAGCTTGCACCGAGATCGAAACGCTTGTTCAGTACCTGCAGCACCTTCAGCGCTTCGGTCACGATCTCGGGCCCGATACCGTCGCCGGGCAATACAGCAATCTTCACAGCCATTCCCTACTCCTTTTTCACCACGACCGCCTTCACGGCAGCCAGGAAATCATCCACGTCCTTGAACTCACGATAGACCGAAGCAAAGCGCACATACGCCACTCCGTCGAGTTTGCGGAGCTCCTCCATCACAAAGGCACCGAGTGTGGCCGATGGAATCTCCGACTCACCCAGCTCCTGCACCGCTCTCAGCACAGCATTGACACCGTGCTCCAGCTGTTCGGCCGATACCGGTCGCTTCTCCAGCGCCTTGGCCAGGCCGCCGCGCAGCTTCTCGACGTCGAACGGTTGCCGCGTGCCATCCTTCTTGACCACTAGCGGCAGACGCAGCTCGGCCCTCTCGTAGGTGGAGAAACGCTTGCCACATGCCTCGCAAAGGCGCCGGCGGCGAACCGTCGCCCCCTCCTCGGCCAGCCGCGAATCGATGACCCGCGTATCGCTGTTGCTGCAGAACGGGCAGTGCACGGTGCCTTGGTAGCCTCAGCTCTCGTAGATCGGGAAGCGGTTGGTCAGCTTGATCACTTCCTCGCGCACCGCGGCCTGCACCGACTTGTCTTCCGGCGCCGACAGCACGCGCAGGATCAGCTCGCCGACCAGCTTCGCCTCGGCATCCTTCATGCCGCGCGTCGTGATCGCTGCAGTGCCGATGCGGATACCGCTGGTCACGAACGGAGATTCCGGATCGAACGGAATCGTATTCTTGTTGGTGGTGATGCCGGCTGCTTCCAGTGCCTCCTCGGCCTGCTTGCCGGAGATACCCTGCGGACGAACGTCCACACGGAACATGTGGCAGTCGGTGCCTCCGGAGACGATGCGCAGACCACCGTCAACCAGCGTCTTGGCCAGCATGCGGGCATTGGCGATCACCTGCTTCTGGTCGTCACGGAAACCCTCCGTCAGCGCCTCACCGAAGGCCACCGCCTTGGCGGCGATGACATGCATCAGCGGACCGCCCTGGATGCCCGGGAAGATGCGGGAATTGAGCTTCTTCGCCATCTCGTCGTCGTCGGTCAGGATCATGCCGCCACGCGGGCCGCGCAGGGTCTTGTGGGTGGTGGTGGTGATCACGTGCGCATAGCCGACCGGGCTTGGATAGACGCCCGCAGCGATCAGGCCCGCATAGTGGGCCATATCGACCATCAGCACAGCACCGACCGAATCTGCGATCTCACGCATGCGCTTGAAATCGATGTGACGCTCATAGGCCGAGGCACCGCCGATGATCATCTTCGGACGATGCACCTCCGCCATCTTCTGCATGACGTTGTAGTCGATCAGCTCGTTGTCCTGGCGCACGCCGTAGGCGACGACGTTGTACAGGCGGCCTGAGAAGTTGACCGGCGAACCGTGGGTCAGGTGACCGCCGTGCGACAGGTCCATGCCCATGATGGTATCACCCGGCTTCAGCACCGCCATGTAGACAGCCATGTTGGCCTGCGAACCGGAGTGCGGCTGCACGTTGGCATGCTTGACGCCGAACAGCTCCTTGGCGCGCTCCTGGGCGAGGATCTCGACCTTGTCGACATGCTCGCAGCCGCCGTAGTAGCGCTTGCCAGGGTAGCCTTCGGCATACTTGTTGGTCATCACCGAGCCCTGTGCCTGCATCACCGCCTTGGAGACGATGTTCTCGCTGGCGATCAGCTCCAGCGTGTGCTGCTGGCGGCCCAGCTCGGCAGCGATGGCGTCGACGACACCACTGTCCGCAAGGTCTGCCTGGAAAAAGTCGCTACGTTTACTCATGTTTACCTCAATCCTTGATCAGAAAATGCAATGAGGGCCCCGATCGGGGCCCTCATGATACCTAAACCGCGCCCGTACGCACGCAGCGACGAACGCAGCAAATCAGAAGCGGCGCTCGCTGATACGGGCTGCCTTGCCGCGCAGGTCGCGCAGATAGTAGAGCTTGGCACGGCGCACACGGCCATGACGGATCACCGCAACACTCTCGATCATCGGCGAATGCAGCGGGAACACACGCTCCACACCGACACCGTTGGAGATCTTGCGCACCGTGAAGCTGCTCGAAATGCCGTTGTTATGGCGGGCGATCACCACGCCCTCGTATGCCTGGATACGCTCGCGACGCTCCACGCCCTTCTTGGTGTCCTTGAAGTCGACCACGCGCACATTCACGCGCACGGTATCGCCCTCGCGGAATGCCGGGATATCTTCCCGAATCTGATCTTTGGTTACATCATCCAGTGCACGCATACCTGCCTCCAAATTCAACGGCTTTCGGCTACCGGCAGAGGCGATCCAGATAGATGGCCAGCGCTGCCCTTACCGAAAGGTGGCGCACTTTACCTATACCTTCGACCGGTGACAACCACCCATTTGGGGTCGGCAGCCTTTTCACATCGAGCCCCGAGCCGGTCCCGAAAACCAGCAGATGCTTGCCGGGTATCGACCGCAATTCACCGACATCCACGACCCGCGCATCGGCCGGTGGCTGCGCCGAGGTGTACCAGAGCTGCCACGTAGTATCGCCGGTCAGCACATCTTCAAGGCCACGCGCCATGCGCAGCGCGGCCAGAGACTCGGTGCGCCCGGGGTTACGCGCCCCGCCCGCTCCTTCCTGCCAGTAGCGCGTCATGTCGGCGACCAGCGCGTGCATGCCATCGGCCGGATGCACGATGTAAACCGGCCCGGCATCATAAAAAGCACATGTACGCACGAAATCGTGAATATCGATCGAGGTGATGGCGGTGGTGCTGGTCTCGCCGAAACGGTTGAGTACCGGATGATGCACCAGTGCCACGGCGACCTGCGAACCGATCTGAGAATCAGCCACGGCGCTTGCGGGAGCGCTCCCGTGCCTCGGCGCGGCGCCACTTCTCGATCTCGGCGTGATTACCGGAAAGCAGCACCTCCGGCACCCGTTTCCCCTCGAACACTTCGGGGCGCGTGTAGTGCGGCCAGTCGAGGATCCCCTCCTCGGTGAAGGAGTCGAGCACCGCCGACTCAGGGCTGCCGAGCACGCCGGGCAGCAGCCGGATCACCGCATCGAGCACGCAGAGTGCCGCAGGCTCCCCGCCCGAAAGCACGTAATTGCCGAGCGAAAGCTCCTCGTCGACATAGTCGACGATACGCTCGTCGAAACCTTCGTAGCGACCGCAGAGCAGCGTCAGGCTTGGGTTTGCGGCGTATTCGAGTGCCTTCTCCTGCGTGAACGGCACCCCCGACGGGGTCAGCATCACCACACGGGTATCAGGCTGACGTTTTCTCGCCTCGCGGATTGCCGCCACTACCGGCTCCGGCTTCATCAGCATGCCGGGGCCGCCGCCGTAAGGCACATCGTCCACCTTGCGATGCTTGTCGGTGGCGAAATCGCGGATCTGGATGCAATCCACCGTGGCGATTCCCGCCTCGATGGCGCGTTTGGGGATCGAGCAGGAGAGCGGCGATGTGAAGAATTCGGGAAACAGCGTCAGGAGCTGGGCGTGAAACATGCGTCCATCCCTTCCGGCAGCGCCACCTCAATGCGGCGCGCTTCGATATCGACACCGGTGACGATCTCTTCGGTGAACGGAATCATCCATTCACCACGAAGCTCGGCATCCTCCGGCGTGCGCACGGTCAGGATATCCTGGGCGCCGTACTCCTCCAGCGCCACAACCTCGCCCAGCAGGCGGCCGCTTTCATCGACCACCTCGCAGCCGATCAGGTCATCCCAGAGATATTCGTCCTTGTCTAGCTCGACCTCGGCGACATCAACCCAGATGGTCAACCCCTTCAGTGCAGCGGCTGCATCGACATCATTGACGCCGGTGAACTCGGCGAGCAGACGCTTGCCATGCTGCCAGCAACGCTCGACAGCAATCTTTTTCGCAGTTTCGGGAGTGGTGCCAAGGTACCAAAAAGAATACCCGGCGATGCCGATGGCAGGCCGGGTATACGAATAAACGCTTAGGGCACCTTTCAGTCCATGTGGTGACTGGATGGTGCCGACTTCAAGCAAACGCTCAGGCGTCGGACTGCTCCTCGCCGGAAACGGTCTCTTCCGCAGCAACTTCCTCAGATGCGGCGGCTTCAGCAGCAGCGTCCTCCTCGGCAGCCTTGGCGGCGGCAGCTTCCTCGGCAGCCTTAGCCGCAGCAGCCTCTTCAGCGGCCTTCTTGGCGGCAGCTTCAGCAGCCTTCTTCTTGGCCTCTTCAGCAGCCTTCTTCGCCTCGACCTTGGCCTTCGCCTTGGCCTCGCGATCCGGGTCGCCCGCCAGCGTAATCAGGCTGGCCACGCGATCGGAAACCTGCGCACCCTGATCGGTCCAGGACTTCACGCGATCCAGATCGAGCTCGATGATCTCCGGCTCCTTGCACGGATCGTAGTAACCGAGTTTCTCGATGAATGCACCATCGCGGCGGGTGCGGGAATCCATGACTACCACGGAATAAAACGGACGCTTCTTCCGGCCGCCACGCTGCAAACGAATAACTGTCGCCATGTTTCAAATACCTCTAATCCAATCTCAGGGCGCCGCACTATAGTGGGCCGACACCGCCGCCGCAAGCCGCAAACGGCCCGCGGCCCACCTACATCTTCGGCATGCCGCCCATGCCACCGCCGAAGCGGCCGGCGAGAGAGCGCATCATCTGCTTGCCCATACCGCCCTTCATCTTCTTCATCATGCGCTGCATTTCGCTGAACTGCTTCAGCATGCGGTTCAGCTCCGGCACTGAGGTTCCGGAACCGGCGGCGATGCGCTTCTTGCGGCTGCCGTTGATGATCTCGGGGCGCGCCCGTTCCTTCGGTGTCATCGAATAGATCATCGCCTGCATGCGCTTGATCGGCTTGTCGTCGACCTGCGCCATCGCCTCCTGCGGCAGCTTCACGCCCGGCAGCATCTTCAGCATGCCGGCCATGCCACCCATCTTCTGCATCTGCGTCAGCTGTTCGGCGAAATCCATCAGATCGAACTTGCCCTTGCTGACCTTTTTGGCCACCTCGGCAGCCTTCTCCTTGTCGACAGTGGCCTGGATCTTCTCCACCAGCCCGACAACGTCGCCCTGGCCAAGGATGCGGCCGGCGAAACGCTGCGGGTCGAACAGCTCGAAGGCATCGATCTTCTCGCCGGTACCGACGAAGCGCACCGGCACGCCGGTGCTGCGTGCCACGGAGAGCGCGGCACCACCGCGCACGTCAGCATCGGTCTTGGTCAGGATGCAGCCGGAGAGATCGACCGCGGCATGGAACTGCTCGGCAATCGCCAGTGCCGTCTGACCGGTCATCGAGTCGAGTACCAACAGCCGCTCGGTCGGATTCACCGCTGCCTCGACCTCGCGGATCTCGGCCATCAGCGACTCCTCGACCACCTGCCGTCCGGCAGTGTCGAGAATCAGCACATGGTGGCCGCCGAGCCGTGCCTGCTGCAGCGCCGATTTCGCCATCTCCACGGCCGAATCGCCTTCGCCGGTGAGATACGGTACATCCACCTGCCCGGCCAGCACCTGCAGCTGTTCGCGTGCCGCAGGCCGGGTGGCGTCCACACTGGTCAGCGCCACTTTGCGGCCCTTGCCGGCGAGCAACCTCGCCAGCTTGCCGGCCGTCGTCGTCTTGCCCGCACCCTGAAGGCCGCAGAGCAGGATCACCGACGGGATGCGCGAGGTATCGAGCTCGCGGCGCTGGCCGCCCAGCACGTCGGCCAGCGCATCGTTCAGGATCTTGATGACCACCTGGCCCGGTTGCAGGCTCTTCGCCACCTCGGCACCCAGCGCCCGCTCGCGCACGTCGGAAATCAGCTGGCGCGCCACCGGCAGCGCCACGTCCGCCTCCAGCAGTGCCAGCCGCATCTCGCGCAACGTTGCGTCGAGATCGGCCTCGGAGATACGCGCCGCCCCCCTGAGCTTGTGCGCGATATCGCCGAGTTTTTCGGTCAGGCGGCTGAACATGGCGGCTTACTTCTCGATGTCGAGCAGCTCGACCTCGAAGATCAGCGTCTCGTCCGGTCCGATGCGGTTGCCGGCACCGCGCTCACCATAAGCGAGGTTAGCCGGGATGAAGAGACGGTACTTCGAACCGACCGGCATCAGCTGCAGACCCTCGGTCCAGCCCGGGATCACCTGGTTGAGACCGAAGCTCACCGGCTCGCCGCGCTTGTAGGAGGAGTCGAACTCGGTACCGTCGAGCAGCGTGCCGCGATAGTTCACCTTCACGTGGTCGGTCTCTTTCGGCTTCGCCCCCTTGCCCTCGGTCAGAACTTCGTACTGCAGGCCACTGGCGGTGACGTGCACACCCGGCTTCTTGGCGTTCTCGGCCAGGAACTTCTCGCCTGCCGCCTTGTTCTTCTCGCCCTGGGCCTGCCGTTCGGCCATCTGGGCCTGCGCCCTCCGCATGAACACCTGCTGCTTGATGCCCGCCGCATCCTGCTCGGAAAGCCGCAGCTCCTTACCGTCCAGCCGTGCGTTCAGCGCCTCGAGGAAGGCGGCGCGGTCGAAATCATTACCGAGACCCTGCAGCGATTTGGCGACATCCAGGCCGATGGCGTAGCTGAATTTCGCCGTTTCGCTGTCGAGCTTCACTTCGGCCGGCTTGTTGGCAGCCTGCTGATTGCAGGCGGCAAGGCCGAGCAGGACCACGGCCAGAACTGTCTTTTTCATATTTACTCCCATTCGATCGTTGCCGGCGGCTTGCCGGAGATGTCGTAAACCACGCGGTTGATACCGCGAACTTCGTTGATGATACGGTTGGAGACCCTGGCCAGCAATGCGTGCGGCAGCTCGGCCCAGTGGGCGGTCATGAAATCCTGCGTCTGGACTGCTCTCAGCGCGACAACCCATTCGTAGGTGCGCCCGTCACCCATCACCCCCACCGATTTTACCGGCAGGAAGACGACGAAGGCCTGGCTGGTCTTGTCGTACCAGCCGGAGGCCCGGAGCTCCTCGATGAAAATGGCATCGGCCTGGCGCAGCAGGTCGGCATACTCCTTCTTCACCTCGCCCAGAATGCGCACGCCCAGCCCAGGCCCCGGGAACGGATGGCGATAGACCATGTCGCGTGGCAGTCCAAGCGCCACGCCCAACTCGCGCACCTCGTCCTTGAACAGGTCGCGAAGCGGCTCCAGAAGCTTCAGGTGCAGCGTCTCCGGCAGACCACCGACATTGTGATGGCTCTTGATGGTGTGCGCCTTCTTGGTTTTCGATCCGGCCGACTCGATGACGTCGGGATAGATGGTGCCCTGCGCCAGCCATTTGGCGTTGGGCATCTTCTCGGCTTCTTCCTGGAAGATGTGTACGAACTCGCGGCCGATGATCTTGCGCTTCGCTTCCGGATCGCTGACGCCGGCCAGATGGCCGAGGAAGCGGTCGGAAGCGTCGACATGATCGACCTTCACGCCCAGGTTCTCGGCAAAGGTCTGCATCACCTGCTCCGCCTCGTTGAGGCGCAGCAGACCGTTGTCGACGAAGATACAGGTCAGCTGGTCTCCGATGGCGCGTTGCAGCAGGGCCGCCGCCACCGATGAATCGACACCGCCGGAGAGGCCGAGGATCACCTCCTCGTCGCCCACCTGCTGGCGGATATGTGCCACCGCCTCGTCGATGAAGTGCGGCATCGTCCATTCGCTGCCGCAGCCGCAGATCTCGTGCACGAAGCGCGACAGGATCGCCTTGCCCTGCTTGGTATGCGTCACCTCGGGGTGAAACTGTACCGCATAGAAACGGCGCGCCTCGTCGGCCATGCCGGCGATCGGTGTGGAGTCGTTGGAGGCGATCACATGGAAGCCTTTCGGCAGGCCGGTCACCTTGTCGCCGTGGCTCATCCAGACGTCGAGCACGCCGTCCGCCTTGTCCTCGATACCGCGCAACAGCGCGGAGTCTCCCGATGCAAAAATCTCGGCATAGCCGAACTCGCGCACATCGCCGGTCTCGACCATGCCGCCCAGTTGCGCGGCCATCGTCTGCATGCCGTAACAGATGCCCAGCACCGGCACCCCGAGCTCGAAGACCGCCTGCGGCGCCTTCGGAGTCTCTTCCTCGTACACCGAGTTGGGGCCGCCGGAGAGGATGATGCCGGAGGGATTGAAGGCGCGAATCTCCGCTTCTGTCATATCCCACGGATGCAGCTCGCTGTATACCTTCGCCTCGCGCACCCGGCGCGCGATCAGCTGCGTATATTGCGAACCGAAGTCGAGAATCAGAATCTTGTCCACGTTTACCTCAAAATCCTTCAAAACCTCGCCGGCCGCTCAGCGAATGCATTGCGTCGGCAAACCCAGCTTCATCGGATCGCAACCGGGCGAACAGAGCTCGCCCTCCTCGGCGCATCCAGGCGTGCCGGCGATGATGATGCGATCCGGTTGCAGGGCCAGGATATCGTCGCTGCCCAATGACCCCGGCCGCAGCATGTAATTCACCTGCGAATCGCGCAACCGCTCGACCAGCTGCGGCAGATAATCCGAACCGAAGTCGAGAACCAGGACCAGACTGTCCGCCATCGACGAACCTCAACCCTTGCAGCAGACGATCAGCTGCCGTCAGACATCCAGCCGGTAGTTCGGCGCTTCCTCGGTGATCGTCACATCGTGCACGTGCGACTCGCGCAGGCCGGCACCGGTGATCTTCACGAACTTCGCCCGCGCGTGCATCTCCTCGATGCTCGCTGCGCCGACATAGCCCATGGCGGCGCGCAGACCGCCGACCAGCTGGTGCAGGATATCGGTCAGCGGGCCCTTGTAGGCGACACGCCCCTCGATACCTTCCGGAACCAGCTTCATCGCCTCGTCGACGTCACCCTGGAAATAACGATCCTTGCTGCCCTTCTTCATGGCGCCGATCGAACCCATGCCGCGATAGGCCTTGTAGGTGCGGCCCTGGAAGAGAATCTTCTCTCCCGGCGCCTCCTCCGTACCGGCGAACATCGAGCCGAACATGCAGGTCGAGGCCCCGGCCGCCATCGCCTTGGCGAAGTCGCCGGAGAACTTGATGCCGCCGTCGGCAATGATCGGCACACCGGCATCCCGGCCCGCCTTGGCGCAATTCATCACCGCGGTCAGCTGGGGCACGCCGACGCCGGCAACGATACGGGTCGTGCAGATCGAGCCCGGCCCGATACCGACCTTCACCGCATCGGCACCCGCTTCGGCCAGATCGCGCACCGCCTCGGCGGTGGCGACGTTGCCGCCCACCACCTGGACACGGTCGCCGTACTGGCGCTTGATGTCGCGCACCTGCTGGATCACACCGGCCGAATGGCCGTGAGCGGTATCGACGATCACCGCATCGACACCGGCGGCGAGCAGCGCCTCGAAGCGCTGCAGCTCCTTCTCGCCGACGCCGATGGCGGCGGCAGCCAGAAGCCGGCCAAGGCTGTCGCGTACCGCCTGCGGAAAGGCCTGTGCTTTCTCGATGTCGCGCACGGTCATCATGCCAACCAGGCCACCGGAGCCATCAAGCACCGGCAGCTTCTCGATACGGTGTTCGCGGAACAGGTTCTTGCAGAAGGCAAGGTCGGCGCCCTGCTCGACCGTCACCAGACGCTCGCGCGGCGTCATCATCGCCGATACCGGGCGCTTGCTGTCGGTTTCGAAACGGATGTCGCGGTTGGTGACGATGCCGGCCACCTTGCCATGGGCATCGAGCACCGGGAAACCGGAAAAGCCATGCTCGGCGGAAAGTTTGCGCACCTCGGAAAGCGTCATCTCCGGCGTCACGGTCAATGGCTCCTGCACCACACCGGCCTCGTAACGTTTCACGCGGCGCACCTCGGCAGCCTGCTCGGCCGGCGTCAGGTTCTTGTGGATGACGCCGATGCCGCCCTCCTGGGCCAGCGCAATCGCCGTCTTCGATTCGGTCACGGTATCCATGGCGGCGGAAACCACCGGGATATTCAGGGTGATTTTCCTGGTGAAGCGGGAAACGGTCTGCACCGTCTTCGGCAGCACCGAGCTCGCCTGCGGGACCAGAAGCACATCATCGAATGTCAGTCCTTCCTCGAGTATGCGGTCGCTCATGCTGCGATTACCTCCTGATGAAAGCGGCGCATCTTAACGCATGACCGGAAATCCTAAAAGCAGCGATGCAGGTTCGCATCAGGGTACGTGCCGCCCGACCACGGCTGCACCCACCGTATCGCCGAAAACGTTGATGGTAGTGCGGCAGCGGTCGAGGAACCAGTCGATGGCCAGGATCAGCCCTATCCCCTCCTGCGGCAGGCCGACCGCATTGAGCACGATCAGCATGGTCACCAGCCCGGCTTCCGGAATCCCTGCCGCACCGATGGCCGCCATGGTGGCGGTGAGCAGTACCAGCAGCTGCTGGCCGAAGGAGAGGTCGATCCCGTAGGCCTGCGCGATGAACAGCGCCGCCACCGCTTCATAAAGCGCGGTACCATCCATGTTGATGGTGGCACCGAGCGGCAGCACGAAGCGGCGGGCATTCTCCGGTACTCCGGCGTTCTGCACGGCCTCCAGGGTCAGCGGCAGCGTGGCACTGCTGGAGGCGGTGGAGAAGGCGGTCATCAGCGCGGTCGCCAGATGCCGCAGGTATTCGAGCACCGGCCGGCGGGCCAGAAGCCACAGCAACAGGCAGAGCACCACGGCATGCGTGAAGAGCCCCGAGATCACCGCCAGCGCATATTTGCCAAGTCCTGCCAGTTCGGCGGAGAAGGCCGCGCCGCCGCCCGCCGCACCGAGTTTCGCGGCGATCAGTGCGAAAACGCCGACCGGCGCGAAGTACATCACCCACTCCACCAGCCGCATCATCGCCTCGTTCAGCCCGTCGAAAAAATCGAACACTGGCCGGCCACGCTCGCCGAGCGTGGAGAGAGCGGCGGCAAAAGCGATGCAGAAGACGATAACGGGCAGCAGCTTCATTTCGGCCGCCGCACCGATGATGTTAGGACTGACCAGCGACAGGATCAGATCGGTAATGCCGACGTCGCCGGCCGCCGGCTTCGGTACTGCATACCCTTCGCCGAGCGGCACACCGACCCCCGGCTGCCAGAGATTGGCCATCACCAGCCCGATACTTACCGCTATCAGCGTCGTGCAGAGGTAATAGGCGATGGTGATGCCGCCTAGCCGGCCCAGCCGGCGCACATCGCCGAGTCCGGCGACACCGGTGATGACGCTCGCCGCCACCAGAGGCACGATCAGCATCTTCAGCGTGGTGAGAAACAGCGTGCCCAGCCAGGCGACCGACTGCATCTCTGGCCCCCAGAAGTAGCCGGAGATGCCGCCGGCGACAATGCCGATAAGCATTGCCCACAGCAGGGCGTTTTCACGTATCCGCTCCATCCGCCCAGCCTGCCTGCGGATCGCGGCCGCGTAAACGACACGCACTTTACATGGCGCTCATGCGGCGGCCGTCAGCCTGCCTGTCGCAAAGTTTGCTGCCGGCGCTACAATTCGCGCCCGCTTGAGCCCGCAGGCCGTAAGAAATGCGGGTTAGGCCGGACCAAATCGATTGCCGGATCAAATCGATCGAGATTCCGTCAGGAGTAAGACATGAGCGACAAGGTTGTAAACGACAAGAAGAAAATCTCCATCGTCTGTTTCTCCGGCGAGTTCGACAAGCTGGTCGCCGCCTACACGATCGCCACGGGGGCAGCCGCCACCAACCGTGACGTGACGATGTTCTTCACCTTCTGGGGCCTGAACGCACTGAAGAAACAGCAGGGCCGCAAGGGCATCGGCAAGGATTTCCTGTCACGCGTTTTCAACTGGCTGATGGGCGGCAGGAAGAACCTGCCGCTGTCGCGCCTGAACTTCGGCGGTGCCAGCCCGAAACTGATGACCGGCATGATGAAGAAGAACAATGTCGCCACGCTGGATGAACTGATGGAGGCTGCCTCGGCACTCGGCATCCGGATGTTCGCCTGCGAGATGTCGATGCATATCCTGGGTGTCAGCAAGGACGACCTGATCGACGACGTTCAGGAGGTCGTCGGCGTGGCCACCTTCCTGAACGAGTCGGAAGACGCCCACATCATTTTCATCTGATTGTTCAGATACGGGCAAATACCATCCGTGGATTTGCCCTTTGACGCGAAGGCAAAAGCGTCGTTTTGCCTTCGCTTACAAAATTTTGCGCTGCGCGCATAATTTTGCCGCCCCGTCCATGGGGCCGGATGACCTGGGGAGATGACCACCCCCGAAGGAATGGAGAACCATGAAGCACTTTCTGGATATCACCAAGGAAACCTGCCCGATGACCTTCGTGAAGGTGAAGCTGATGCTGGCCAGGATCAACAAGGGCGAGCATCTCGAGGTGCTGCTGAACGACGGCGAGCCGTTGCAGAACGTGCCGCGCTCCTGCGAGGAGCAGGGCTACAAGGTGCTCTCCATCGAGGAAACCGACAACGGCAAGCACCTGCTGCTGATCGAAAAGTAATCCCGGAACCGGATGAAGCTGGACTAGCCGCGGCTGATTCAGCTGCCGCGTAGTAGCGTGTGGATCACGCGGCCGATTTCCACCACCTGGAATGGCTTGCCGATCATCCGGAAATTCCCGACATCCTTCAGCTCGTCCCGCATCTCCTCCTGGCTGTAGCCAGTGCAGAATGCCAGTGGAATTTCCGGCCGCATGGCACGGATACGCTTGGCAACCGTCGGCCCGAGCATGTTCGGCATGACGATATCCAGCAGCACCAGATCGACAGCCTCCGGCTTCTGCTCGAAGAGGGCGAGAGCCCGCTGTCCATCGCTGGCGGCCAGCACCCGATACCCGAGATTGGACAGGATTTCGGATATCATCGACAGAACTTCCGGCTCATCGTCGGCAACCAGGATCGTTTCGCCATGGCCGTGCGGTACCGGCACGGCCTGTTCGACCTTGGCCACTGGCTCGGCCGCCATCTCGTCGAGGAGGGGAAAGAAGAGACTGAAGGTAGATCCCTGCCCGATCTTGCTTTCCACTTCGATGCAGCCCCGATGGCTCTGCATGGCGCCCTGCACGATGGAGAGTCCGAGACCGGTTCCCTTGCCAACCTCCTTGGTCGTATAGAAGGGCTCGAAGATACGCGACAGCTTCGAGGCCGGGATACCGGTGCCGTTGTCGGAAACCGACAGCTTCACGCACTCGGTGGTGGCAAAACCCGGGTGCCGACGCAGGAATTCCGATTTTGCGGGTATCACCCCCAATGCGATGCGGATCTCCGGCCTGGGACGGCTGGCACAGGCGTCACAGGCATTGTTGATCAGGTTCACCAGCACCTGCAACAACAGCGTCGTGTCGGCACTGACGACCATCGGCTTGTCCTCGCATTGGACGGTGAGCGCGATATTCGCCGGCACGGTGGCTTTCGGCAGATCGATCGCCTCATGAATCCATTTTCCCAGATCGACCGGCAGAAGATTGAGAAGCGACTGGTCCTTGCGCGACAGGGTCATCATCTGACGGATCATCCTGGCCGCCTTGAATGCGGACTGATCGGCAGCCTTCAGCTTTTCGAGTGCCGACTCCGCGTTGCCCGCTTCGATCTTGTTTCTGGCCAGGAAGAGATTGCCGGTGATACCGGCCAGCATGTTGTTGAATTCATGCGCGATCCCGGCAACCAGGGTGCCTACGGCCTCCATTTTCTGCGCCTGCCGCAGTTGCGCCTCGATCTCCAGCTTCTCGGTGATGTCATGATAGGTGCCCAGCACACCGATCACATGGCCTTCCGGATCGCGGATCGGCGCCTTGCTGACCTCACGCCAGAAAACCTCGTCGTTTTCCCGGATCCCCTTCTCCTCGGCACGCAACATTGGCTGGCCTGTCTGCATGACCTTCTCGTCGGTATCTCGGAAATCGGCGGCCCGGCTCTTCCAGCGCAGCTCTTCATCGCTTTTGCCGATCAGCTCCGCCGCTGAATCCAGGCCGGCATCCCTGGCAAACAGTTCGTTGCCGCCCAGATAGCGCGACTGCCGGTCCTTCCAGAATACGCGTGCCGGGATGGTATCGAGCAACAGGCGCAGGAAATCGCGGTCATGCGCCGCCCTGCGTGCCGTCTCTTTGGCTTCGACCTCGGCGGTGAGAGCCAGCACCGAGTGGCGGGATGTCACCGCGGCCATCGAGAAAAGCACGGCCGCAAATGCCAAGGTCATGACGGCTTCCGCCACCGACATCGCATCGCCGGCGATGATCCATTGCAAGGTAATGGGCACCAGGGTCAGCGTGATGAACCCCCAGGCCTGTTCGCGACGGTACGACAGGACCGCCACCGAACCGGCGGCCATGCCGGCCATCGCGAAGGCCAGGAAGAACTGGTGCTCCCGGCTGGTTTCGGAAAACAGCAGGATGCCGGCACTGCCCCAGACCAGACCCGAGGCAAGCGCACCGGCCATGGAGATGCGATCGAGTCGTGCCACTTCGGCATCCGGGTTGTTGCGATACCAGCGCCAGACAAGGAAACGCGCCAGCGTCACCAGCAGATGTAACGAAAGCCAGAGGGCTACATGCGCCGTCCCGATAACGTCCAGCTGCACATAACTGAGCACCAGCGCCACCACGGTGCCGGCGACCAGTGTTCTGGGCAGCGCTTCGTACAGCAGCCTGACCTGCTGCTTTCTGACTTCGATAGGTTGCAGGTTGTCTTGTCGCACGTCCCCACCCGGCCGGTCTCTCTCCGAACGATATATTCCCGGAGCCGATCATAGAAGGGTGTGCGCGCTGCGCTCCTGCGAGAAGCAGGGCTGCAAGGTTCTCTCCATCAAGGTTACCGACAATGGCAAGTACCTGCTGCCGATCGAGAAATAACAAAGCCGGCGCGTTGCCGGCCGGATCCGAGTTGGTCGGTCATCGCGACTTCGTGAAACCGACCTTCAACCGCCAAGAATATCCCTCGCCTTACCCCAATAACGTTTGCGCTCGGCCAGCCCCACGCGGCCGCCGTTGATGCGGATCGAGATCTGCTCGAAATCCTTTTCATCGTCGTCGCCCGGCTGGTGATCGGCCAGCGCATT
>DATLWR010000104.1:0-16137 GCA_035576205.1 Mariprofundaceae bacterium | reverse complement strand
AGTGGCCGGACGCACGTTCGGCTTGCCGTAGCGCTGCCCGAAGCCGGGAAACAGCGTAATGCGCCCGTTGGCCGCAGCATCGGTAATGTATTTGCCGGAGAGCCAGCCGAAGGCGAGCGGGCTGTAGGCGAGCAGGCCGACATGGGTATGCCGGCAGACCTCGGCTAGGCCGCTTTCGAAGGTGCGGTTCAGCAGGTTGTAGGCATTCTGGATGGAGACCACCCTGGGCAGCTCCAGCTCGGCGGCCAGCCGCACGAACTCGCTTACACCCCACGGCGTTTCGTTGGAGAGGCCGATGTAACGCACCTTCCCTGCCTCGACCAGCTCTCCCAATGCCTGCAGCTGCTCGGCAATCGGTACGGCTTCGTGTTCTTTGACCACATCGTAGCTGCTGCCACCGAACATCGGCACGTAACGATCCGGCCAGTGGATCTGGTAGAGATCGAGGTAATCGGTGTTGAGGCGGCTCAGCGAGCTATCGACGGCGGCATGGATATGCTCGCGGTTGATACGCGGCCCCTTGCGGATCCAGTCGTAGCCGCGCGACGGCCCGGCGATCTTGCTGGCGACGATCAGCCTGTCGCGCTGCTGCCTTTTCAGCCAGCTGCCGATATAGGACTCGGTGCGATGCGCCGTTTCGCCCCGAGGTGGCACCGGATACATCTCGGCCGTATCGATGAAGTTGACGCCGCGCGATACGGCCAGATCGAGCTGGGCATGTGCATCCTGCTCGCCGTTCTGCTCGCCGAAGGTCATGGTGCCAAGGGAAAGCGCCGAGATGTGCAGGTCGCTGTCGCCCAGTTGCCGGTATTCCATGCATCCTCCAGTGGCCGGAAAGCGGCCCGCCTTCGACAGTGCAGAGCAAAGGCCGCCATTGCAACCCTCGGCTTGCTTGTGGTTATAGCCATCACCCCACTCGATTTGCCATGACAAACGTTACGGTCTATATATGCAAAAATTTGTCCGGGGAGAGGGTTCATGAAGGTTTACAAGCACGAGGAATCACTGTTCGTGATTTCGATGGTCATCTCGACGCTATTCTGGCTGTTGATCACGGTAGGAACGCTGGGCATCGCCCTCATTTACCTGCTGCTTTTTTTCCTGCTCTATCTGTTCACGCATTCGGCGCTGATCGCCCACCTGAAGGGAACGGCGGTGAAAATCACTCCCGAGCAGTTTCCCGACCTGTACCAGAGCTTCGTCGAGTGCTGCAACAAGGTGCACCTGAGCCCCTGCCCGGATGCCTACCTGCTGCACGGCAACGGCATATTCAACGCCTTTGCCACCAAGTTCCTCGGCCGCAATTTCGTGGTCCTGCTGTCCGATGTCGTCGATGCGCTGGAGGAGTGCCCGGATGCGATCAATTTCTACATCGGTCACGAGCTTGGCCACATCAAGCAGAAGCACCTGAAATGGGGCGCCTATCTGGCACCATCGAGCATCCTGCCGCTGCTGGGCACCGCCTATGCGCGGGCGCGGGAGTACACCTGCGACCAGTACGGCCTCGCCTGCTGCGCCTCGTCCGACAGTGCCGTCAAGGGCCTCGCCGCCCTGGCCGCCGGCCAGCATCGCTGGCGCAAGATGAACATGCAGGAATACATGCGCCAGGCCGAAGGCACGGGCGGCTTCTGGATGTCGTTCCACGAACTGACCGGCGACTATCCCTGGCTGGTCAAGCGGGTAGCGATGGTTTCCGGACAGCCTGTCGCATTCCCGCGCCGCAGCTTCTTCGCCTGGCTGCTGTCGGCCTTTGTTCCGCGCTTCGGCATGGGCGGGGCATCCTCCCTCATCATCATGGTGGCGATCATCGGCATGCTGGCTGCCGTCGCCATTCCCGAATTCATGGCGACCAAGGCCAAGGCGCAGATCATGAACAGCCTGTCGCTGGCCGAGCACGCCTCGAAGGCCGTGGAGGATTACTACTACAAGAACCACGACCTGCCGGAGAAGCTCGAGGATATCGGCGTCTCGTCGCATCCCGATTCGCCCGTCGTCAAGGAGATCCGGTTCGACAACAACGACGGCACGCTGCATCTGGTCTATGCGATCGATCCCATCAAGGGGAAAAGCCTGGACTACAGCCCGCGGCTGAAGGACGACAAGATATTCTGGATCTGCAGCAGCGAGGAGATTCCGGCCGGCTACCTGCCGGAGCAATGCAAGTAACCTGAGGGGATAGGCCTAGCTGATCGCCTGGCAGGCCTCGCAAGCGACCGACAGGATGGTTGCGGCCGGATCACCGGAATCGAGCCGTGCCAGCGTCAGCCGGCCGCCCCAGACGCAACCGGAATCGAGCCCCAGCACATGCGGCTGGTCGGTGACCAGCCCATTGGCCGCCCAGTGGCCGTAGACGACCCGGCAGTCATTACGCCAGGCAAGCCGGTCGTGGGCGAACCACGCCTTTTCGTCCGCCTCAGGCGTTTCGCCGGCCCGCACATCCCAGTTGAAGCGGCCCTCCTGCGTGCAATAGCGCGAGCGGGTGAACACCGCTGCCTCGAACAGCATACGCTCCAGCGATCTGTCATCGGCCGGTTCGGTGTGCGGGAATTTGGCATGATGGAAGCTCAGGCAGAACTCCTTCCAGCGCTCGCCACGCAACTGGCTCTCGAAGTTTGCGGCCCGCGCCTTGGCATCGGTTAACGTCCAGCCCGGATGCAGGCCGCCGTGCACCATGCACCAGCCAAGCGCTTCGTCGTGATGCAGGATCGGCCTTTGGCGCAGCCAGGCGATCAGTTCGTCGTGATCGGGAGCGGCCATCACCGCCACCAGCGTATCGCGCTTGTAGCCCTTGCCGCCCGCCCCCTGCTCCAGCAGATGCAGGTCGTGGTTGCCGAGCACGCAGACGGCCGCATCGCCCAGCCCGATCATGAAACGCAGCACCTGCAGCGAATCCGGGCCGCGGTTGACCATGTCGCCGACACACCAGAGGCGGTCGACCGCCGGATCGAAGCGCGCCTTTTCCAGCAGTCGCATCAGCGGCCCGTAACAGCCCTGGATATCCCCTACCGCATAAATCGCCATACTAGGAAGCTAGCGGCTCATACCGGCTTCGAACACCGTGAAGATCAGTCGTTCATCGCCGCCATGAGTGCCGGCAGCAGTTCGCGGATCTCCGCTCCCATGATGGCGAAATCAGCGTCGAATTCGGCAGCCGGATCGCCCCCGGTATCGCCACGCGCCTCCTGTGTGGCGTCGTCGAACTTCAGGCGACGCAGCGACAGATCCTCCTGCAGCACGAAGGAGACGCGTTCCTGCCAGTTCAGTGCCAGCTTGCGCACCCGCTTGCCCTGCGCCAAGTGCGCCCGCACCTCGTCGGCCGAAATATCCATCGACTTGCAGCGCACCACGCCGCCATGCTCGCCGCTGGCATAAAGCTCGCACTCGTCCTCCAGCGCGAAACCGGCCGGCAGCGTGCGATCGTCCGAAAGCCAGCGGGTCATCACATCCTCCGGCGACAGCCCGGTCTGCGGCAGCACCACGGAAAGCGTGCCGAGCGTCTTGCGCAGCAGCGCGATCAGCTCCTCGGCCTTGGCACTGCTCCCTGCATCGACGATAAGCCAGCCGCTTTTGCGGTCAATGTAGGCGTAGCTGTGCGTCGCTTTCACCAGCGCGCGCGGCAGCAATTCGCTCAACAGCTGTTCCTTGATCTCCGTCTTCTCCTTGCGGCCCACCGTACGTCCCGTCTGCTCCTCGATCTCGGCCACCTTCATCTCGACCAGCTCGCGTACGAGGGAGGCCGGCAGCACCTTCGCCTCGCGGCGCAGGCGGAGCATCAGGTTGCCGTCGGTCTCGTGGACCAGCTGCTGGCCGTTGCGGCCCAGTGGCTTTTCCCAGCCCTCGCAGGCCATCTCCATCTGGCCGCAGCCGCGCGCCTGGCGTCCCAGCAAGGCCTCGTTGAGCTGGCGGGCATCGAGGGTGAACGGCTCCTCAAAACGGTAAAAGCGCAGGTTTCTGAACCACATATGACGGAAACTCCATGTTGTTGATTTGGTTTGGCTTGATTTGAAAAGGCCGAGGGCCCGGCTTACAGGACCATTCTGACCTTTGGATGTGCATGCATGGCGCGGTACAGATTATCGAGCTGATCACGGCTGCGGGCCGTGAAGGTGATGGTCACCGAGAGGTATTTCGCCGTGCGGCTCGGGGTGGTGCTGACCGCCCCCTCACCGAGATCGGGAATATGCCGGCGGGCCAGCACGACGATCTCCTCAAGGAAACCGTCGCTGTTCTCGCCCATCACCTTGATCGGAAAGCGGCACGGGAAGGTGAGTGCGGATTGCCCGGTCATTGCATCAGCTCGCCATACAGTTTTGTAGCACAATCGGGGCAGATACTGTGCGTGAATTCGGCACGTGAATGGGCGGAAATGTAGCTCTCGATATGATTCCAGTAACCTTGGTCATCCCTGATCTTCTTGCAGGATGAACAGATCGGCAGCAGGCCCCTGAGCTCCCTGACCTCGGCCAGTGCGGCCTCCAGCTGACGGTTGGTGCGATCGAGTCTTTCGATCATCCGCAGGTAGAAGCCGGCAAGCCACGGCACCATGACGAATGGGCAGAACGCCGACAGTGCGATGCCGACGCCGAGGTCGGGCAGTCCGAACAGGTGCATCAGCCCGACAGTGATGGCAACGGATAGCACCATGGCTATGAAGGTCGTCAGCATGATCGCCTTGATCAGGCCGAATCTTCCGAGCAGGAAGCGCAATACCGACGGCAGGTTGGTCATCGGCCCTAGCCTTTGAGCAATCCTGCCACTGCGTCGAGCGCCTCCTTGAGCTTGCCCGGTTCGGTTCCGCCGGCCATCGCCATGTCAGGCTTGCCGCCACCCTTGCCGCCGCAGATCACCGCCACATCGCGCACGATGTTACCGGCGTGGAAACGGCCGGTGAGATCGCTGGTGACGCCGGCAATAAGCTGTACCTTGTCGCCGCGCGCCGCACCGAACACGATGACGCCCGACTTCAGCTTCGCTTTCGCCTTGTCCATGAAGTCGCGCAGGTCCTGCACGTTGGCCGGGGCCTCGGCGACCAGCAGCTTGACGCCGCCCACCTCGCTTGCCGAGGCGACGAGCTCGTCCAGAGCACCGGTCGCCTGCTTGCCCTTCAGGCTCGTCAGCTCCTTCTCGGCTTCCTTAAGCTTCGCCTGCAACTGCTCGATCTGTTTCGACAAATCCGACGGCTTCACCTTCAGCTGGCTGGCCGCATCCTTCAGGGTCTCGGCATCGCCCTGGAAGCTCGCGTAGGCGGCAGGGCCGGTCACGGCCTCGATACGGCGCACGCCGGCTGCCACACCCGCCTCGGAGACGATACGGAACGGACCGATGTCGCCGGTCGCATGCGCGTGCGTACCGCCGCAGAGTTCGGTGGAGAAGCCGGCCGAGACGACGCGGACCTCGTCGCCGTACTTCTCGCCGAACAGTGCCATCGCACCGGCGGCGATCGCCTCTTCCTGGCCCATGATATTGGTCTGTACGGGGTCGTTGGCCCACACGGCCGCATTAACGCGTGCCTCGATCTCGTGTTTCTCGGCTTCGCTGAGTCCCTGGAAATGCGAGAAGTCGAAACGCAGACGCTCCGGATCGACACGCGAACCGGCCTGCTTCACATGCTCACCCAGCACATCGCGCAGCACGGCGTGCAGCAGGTGCGTGGCGGTGTGGTTACGGCGAATCGAGGCACGGCGCTCGCCGTCGACACTGAAATGCGCCACATCGCCGGCGCGGATGACGCCCTTCTCGACGACACCGATGTGCACATGCACGTCCGGCAGCGGCTTCCTGGTGTCCTTGACACGGAAGCTGCCGGCATCGGTGGTGATAAGGCCGGTATCGCCGACCTGACCGCCCGACTCACCATAGAACGGCGTCTGGTTGGCGAGCAGCCACACCTCCTGCCCTGCCTTGGCCTCGGGCAACAGCTCGTCGCCGGCAACCAGGCCGGTAATGGAGCCATCGGCCGTCTCGGTGCTGTAGCCGAGGAATTCCGTCGGCCCATATTGCTCGCGCAGCTCGAAGATCGCCTTCGACACCGCCGCCTCGCCGGAACCGCCCCAGGCCGCACGGGCACGCTGGCGCTGCTCTTCCATGCAGGCTTCGAAGCCGTCCATGTCCAGCGCGATATTGCGTCCTTTCAGGATATCGGCGGTCAGATCGGTCGGGAATCCGTAGGTATCGTAGAGCTGGAACAGTGTCTGGCCCGGAATGGTGCCGCCCTCGCCGGCCTTGTCGGCTGCCTCTTCGACAAGCTTCAGGCCGTGGTCGAGCGTCTTGATAAAGCGCTCCTCCTCGATGCGGATCACCTGCTCGATATTCGCCTGGCTATCGGCCAGCTCGCGGTAGTGTGCACCCATTTCGGCGACCAGCGCCGGTACCAGCTTGTAGATGAACGCCTCTTCCATGCCCAGCAGGCGGCCGTGGCGGCAGGCGCGGCGCAGGATGCGGCGCAGCACGAAGCCGCGCCCCTCGTTGGACGGCAGGACGCCGTCGGCCAGGAGGAAGCACACCGAACGCAGGTGGTCGGCCAGCACACGCAGGGAAGCATCGTTGGCACCATGGCCTCCGTACTTCACGCCCGTTTCGTGCGAAGCGACGTCGATCAGGCTGCGGAACAGGTCGATATCGTAGTTGTTGTGCACGTCCTGCATGACGGCCGAGATGCGCTCCAGGCCCATGCCGGTATCGACCGACGGCTTCGGCAGCGGGGTCAGCGTACCGTCCTCGGAACGGTCGTACTGCATGAACACCAGGTTCCAGATCTCGATGAAGCGGTCGCCGTCCTCCTCGGGGGTTCCCGGCGGGCCGCCCGGGATCCCCTCGCCGTGGTCGTAGAAGATCTCGGTGCAGGGGCCGCAGGGGCCGGTATCGCCCATCGACCAGAAGTTGTCCTTGGCACCGATGCGGGCCAGCCGCTCATTCGGAATACCGATCTCGTTGAGCCAGATCTCGGCCGCCTCTTCATCCTCCTCGAAGACGGTGACGAACAATCGGTCTGCAGGGATATGCAGCACCTGAGTCAGGAACTCCCAGGCAAATTCGATCGCCTCGCGCTTGAAATAATCGCCGAAGGAGAAATTGCCCAGCATTTCGAAAAAGGTGTGGTGGCGGGCAGTGTGGCCGACGTTTTCCAGGTCGTTGTGCTTGCCGCCGGCACGTACGCACTTCTGGCTGCTGGCCGCACGCACGTAGTCGCGATGCTCCTTGCCCAGAAAGACGTTCTTGAACTGCACCATGCCGGCATTGGTGAACAGCAGCGTCGGATCGCCGTGCGGCACCAGCGTGCTCGACGGCACGATCGTGTGCCCCTTGGCCGCAAAGAAATCCAGGAATTTCTGACGAATCTCGGACGCTTTCACCGTGGATCCTCCACCTTCTCGTTCATGACGCGCAGAATCGTAGCAGCATCAAAACCTTTGTTCCGCAAGAATCTTGCCAGTTTCTGCCACTGTTTCTCGTCCGTGTGCCGCAAACGTTGCGGATCACGTCGGGCCAGAAGCTCACGGCAACTCGCCAGCGCATCGAATCCCGCCTTGGCATCATCCAGCGCTCCGGCCAGCGCTGATGCGTCGACGCCGCGTTCCTTGGCTCGCCGGGCGGCCAGCCACGGGACTTCGCCCTTCTTCAGGCGGCCGCGCAGATAACCTTCGGCGTAGCGTGCATCGCTGAGGTAATTCTCCGCCTTCAGCCGCTCGATCACCGTGTCGATCACCTCGGGAGCACACTCCCGCAGCATCAGCTTGCGCCGGATATCGGCCTCGCAATATTCGCGCCGGCCCAGCAGGCGCAGCGCATAAGCCAGAGCCGCCTGCTCGCCCTGCTGCAAGACGCCTTAGTCCTCGGCGCTCGCGAACTTGGCGGCACCCGCCAGTTTGCCGCGCAATTCGTCGGCCACCTCTTTCAGCATCTCCGGATGCTCCTTCAGGTACTGGATGGCGTTTTCACGGCCCTGCCCGATCTTTTCGGTACCGCGCGCATACCAGGCACCGCTCTTGTTGATCAGGCCGTTGGCGACACCGAGGTCGACCACCTCGCCGGCGAAGGAGATGCCCTCGCCGTACATGATCGAAAACTCGGCCTGCCGGAACGGCGGCGACACCTTGTTCTTGACCACCTTCACGCGAGTCTCGTTGCCGATTACCTCGTCGCCCTTCTTGATCGAGCCGGTACGGCGCACGTCGAGGCGAATGGAGGCATAGAACTTCAGCGCATTGCCGCCGGTGGTGGTCTCGGGATTACCAAACATCACACCGATCTTCATGCGGATCTGGTTGATGAAGATGACCATGGTCTTCGAGCGGGCGATCGACGAGGTGAGCTTGCGCAGCGCCTGGCTCATCAGGCGGGCGTGCAGGCCCATGTGCGAATCGCCCATGTCGCCTTCGAGCTCAGCCTTCGGCGTCAGGGCTGCCACCGAGTCGACGACGATCACATCGAGCGCACCGGAGCGCACCAGCATGTCGACGATCTCCAGCGCCTGCTCGCCCGAATCCGGCTGGCTGACCAGCAGTTCGTCGATGTTCACACCCAGCTTTTCGGCATAATCGGGATCGAGCGCATGCTCGGCATCGACAAAGGCTGCCGCGCCGCCGCGCTTCTGCGCTTCGGCCACGGCATGCAGCGCCAGCGTCGTCTTGCCGGAGGACTCCGGGCCGTAGATCTCGATGACGCGACCGCGCGGATAACCGCCCACACCCAGTGCCGCATCGAGCGCCAGGCTACCCGACGGAATGACATCCACTGCGACCTTGCTCTGGTCGCCCAGCCGCATCACGGTACCCTTGCCGAACTGGCGTTCGATCTGGCTCAGTGCGGTTTCCAGTGCCTTGCTCTTGTCTGACATGCTCATTCCCCTTTCATCCATTCGATTCAGATATTCAGTTCAAACTCTTCCAGCGTATGGTAGCGCGCACCCTCGGCACTCAGGATGGACTGGTAAAGACCTAGGGTCTCCACCTGCCACGCCATCTCCGGTAACGGCGGCAACTTCCGCAATATGTTCAGGTTCATGGGTCGGAACGGTTCGCGAGCCCGCGCCAGCGTGATATGGCCGCGAAACGGCGACTCCTTCCCCCTGCCCCGGCGATCCTCGCGTTTGCGAAGCGTAGCATGCCCGGCATGCCGGCAACAGCGGACCAGCCCCTTCAGTTCGTTCGCTTCGCCCGCTTCCTCGACGCCGGCCCAGAAGACACGCGGCCGCTCGGGCCCCGGAAAGACACCGAGTCCATGCAGCTTCAGATACAACGGCCCGGCATTGGCGGCACAATCGGCCAGGGTATCGGCCAGTTCGGCGACATCGTCGCCGATCACATCGCCGAAGAAGGCCAGCGTCAGATGCCAGTTGCGCGACGGTACATCACGCCAGTCGGCGACATCGAGATGGGCGGAAGCCTCGAGCCACCATTCGGCCAGTGCCTCGCGGGCATCGTCGGAAAGGTCGAGGGCGGCAAACAGACGCATGCCGGCATATTACTGAGATCGTCCTGAATCGAAAGGGCCGTGGTGGCGGATCTGCCGCTTAATTGTCTTCCCGCTTGCCGATGATCGCCGGACAGTTCCGGCAGTTCATTTTGAAGCTGTCATCATCGACACCATGGCAACCGAACTGCAGGTCGGCCGGTCCCTCTTTCTCGCAGCGCATGAACAGGTTCAATGCCTTCAGAAGCATCTCCGGCCGGACCGGTTTGGGCAGGTAAAGGCAATAGTGTTTCTCGCCGGGCTCGTCGGCATAACCGCTGATCACCGCCATACGGATGCCGGGATGCCGTTCGTGGAGCCTAGCCAGCATCTCGTAGCCATTCAGCTGAGGCATACGGATGTCGGTAAACAGGGCGACCGGTTTCCGGTAGTCGGCGGAACCGGAATACTCGAGATACTTCAACGGCGAATCGAAGGTCAGGCAGGTATAACCGTTCAATGGAGTAAACACCTCAACGAACTCGAGGAAATCCGTGTTATCGTCGACAAAATGGAACATAATCTGAACATAGTTCCCAGCAACCGACTAGGCAATCGTCCTAGTTTTAGGGTTTTTCCAGCAATTCCATAAACTGACGGCGGCTGATCGTATGCGCCCCGAGGCTCGCCAGGTGTTCGGTATGGAACTGGCAGTCGATCAGCCGCCACCCCTCCGCCAGCGCCCGTTCGACCAGTTTCGCCAGCGCCATCTTCGAGCCGTCCGGCTTGCGGCTGAACATCGATTCGGCGAAAAACACCTTGTCCTGCAGCACGCCGTACAGCCCGCCAATCAGCTCCTCCCCCCGCCACACCTCGACGGAATGGGCGTGGCCGAGCCGGTGCAATTCTCGGTAAGCCTCCAGCATCTCCGGCAGGATCCAGGTGCCGTCCTGCCCGCGGCGCGGGATCGTTGCGCAGATACGGATCACATCATCGAAGGCTTTATCCCACGAAAAGCGGAAACACGCCTGCGTAAGGCGGCGTCGCAGGCGCCGCGAAGCATGGAAGTCGGCGGGAAACAGCACCATGCGCGGATCGGGCGCCCACCAGAGGATCGGCTGCTCCTCGGCATACCACGGAAAAATGCCCTTGCGATAGGCGGCCAGCAGCGTCTCCGGCGCCAGATTGCCGCCGATGGCGAGCAGACCATCGGGATCGGCCTGCTTGGGGTCGGGAAACTCGATCATCGGCGGATCATAATCGATCGGCCACGCAACGCATGCGGTTTTGGCAGCGGTGAGCATGGTCTATGGTAGAGGAGCCGAATCCGAAACTCCCGGAGGTTGCCATGAGCAAGATTCACGGCTGGGCGGCGATGGCCGCCGGTCAACCACTGCAGGCCTATTCGTACGATCCCGGCCCGCTCGGACCCGAGGAGGTCGAGATCGCAGTCGAGCACTGCGGCATCTGCCACTCCGACCTCTCCGTGATCAACAACGAATGGGGTTTCTCGCAATACCCGTTCGTGCCGGGCCACGAAGTGACCGGCCGCGTTGTGACACTGGGCGAGCAGGCCAAGGGTCTGAGCATCGGCCAGCGCGTCGGTGTCGGCTGGACGGCGGCGAGCTGCATGCACTGCCGATCCTGTCTGGCCGGCGACCAGCACCTGTGCAGCAGCTCCACCGCCACCATCATCGGCCACAACGGTGGCTTCGCAGAAAAGGTCCGGGCACACTGGGCCTGGGCGATCCCGCTTCCCGAAGAGCTGGACGCGGCGATCATCGGCCCGCTGTTGTGCGGCGGAGTCACCGTCTTTTCCCCGCTGCTGAACTTCGGCGTGAAACCGACCGACCGCATCGGCATCGTTGGCATCGGCGGTCTCGGCCACATGGCGATCAAGTTCGCCGCCGCCTGGGGCTGCGAAGTGACCGCCTTCACCTCGCACGCCGACAAGACCGCCGAAGCGCTGCATTTCGGCGCTCACCATGTCGTCGCCAGCCGCGACAGCGAGGCGATCCGGCAGCTGGCCGGCTCGCTCGACCTGTTGCTCGTCGCCGTCAATGTGCCGCTCGACTGGAGTGCCTTGATCGCCACACTGGCGCCGAAGGGGCGCATGCACGTGGTTGGTGCGGTGCTGGAGCCGATCCCTGTCGCCGCCTTTGACCTGATCGGTGGAGAGCGCAGCATCTCAGGCTCTCCCACCGGCTCACCGGCCACCATCGCCGCCATGCTCGACTTCGCCGCCCGCCATGGCATCTCGCCGCAGGTCGAGCGCTTCCCGATGCGCGAGGTCAACGACGCCCTGGCGCATCTCGCCGCCGGCAAGGCGCGCTACCGCATCGTGCTGGATGCCGATTTCGGCTAGGAAGCCTGCAGCGTCTGGGCGAAGCGCCCGGCGCTGGCCTTGAGCCATTCGAACGCCTCGGCCGACGAGCCGGGCAACTCCTCCCCGGCAGCCGCTACATAGTCGGCGAACTCGGTCAGCCTCGGCAGTGCAGACGCATCCACTGAGCCGGAGAGGATGGCGACAGCTTTGCCGCGCTCCCGGGCAAGCTTCGCCACGACCAGGGGCAGCTTGCCGGCGAGCGTCTGCAGATCGCTGCGCCCCTCGCCCGTGATCACCCAGTCGACGTCCGCAATTTTGGATGCAAAACCGCAGGCGTTCATGACGAACCTGGCGCCGGAAACCAGTACGCCGTCCAACAGCATCAACGCAAAGCCGAGCCCGCCGGCCGCACCGGCACCGGGTATCCGCGAAGGATCGGAACCGAAGGCAAGGCTGCTTGTTTCGGCAAACAGCATTATGGCGCGATCGACTCGATCGACATCTTCGGTTCGAAGCCCTTTCTGGGGCCCATAAACAGCCGTAGCACCATGGTTGCCGATCAGGGGCGAGCTGACATCGCTCAGGATCGTCATGCGACTCTCTGCCAGCCTTGGATCAAGTGCCGAGCGGTCGACAGTGTGAACCGACAGAAGCCCGGCGAGGTTCGGTTCGACCGGCTTTCCCGATCGATCCACGGCCTGCATACCAAGTGCCATCAGTATGCCCAGGCCGCCATCGTTGGTGGCGCTGCCTCCCAAACCGATCACGAAATCGCGTTTGCCCGCATCCAGCCCGGCAAGGATTGCCTGCCCCAAGGGGAGCGAGCTACGTTGCATCACATCCAGCGAACGCATCTGCGGCAGGTTCAGGCCGATCAGCTGTGCCGATTCGATCAGGCAGACATCGTCCGGAAGATAGGGTGAAAGAATATCGGCCGTGCCCTCGCCACCATCGGCCAGCGGCAGTTCGATCACCTCCGCATCCGGCAGCACCTCGCGGATGCCTGCTGCGATGGCCGCTGCCGCATCCCCGGCAGTCAGGGTTCCCTTGAAGGCATCGGGGGCGACCAGGAAACGCATGGGAACTAGAGAGCTCGCCGGTAGAAGCTGCGCACCTCGTCGATGTCGGCCGTGATCGGTGCCGGCGGCAGGTTGCGCGCCACCTCGCGACCGTAGCTCTTTTGATAGAGACGCGAATCGAGGATCGCCATGACACCGTAGTCGCTGACCGAGCGGATCAGACGTCCGGCACCCTGCCTGAGCACGGCGATCGCCTCGGAAAGCTGGATGTCGCGGAAGCCGTTGCCGCCCTGCTCCTCGCAGCGTTTCAGGCGCGCCTGCAGCAACGGATCGTTGGGTGGCGCGAACGGCATGCGGTCGATGATCACCATCGAGAGTGCTTCGCCCGGCACATCCACGCCTTCCCAGAAACTGCGCGTACCGCACAGCACCGAATGCGTGTCGGTACGGAAGGTTTCGAGGATCGCATCGCGGCTGCCGCTCTTGCCCTGGATCAGCACGTTCCACGGCAGTCGTCCCTCCAGCACCGGGCCGACACGGTTGAGCGCCTGCCAGGAGGTGAACAACACGAAGGCGCGTCCCTGTGAGGCGCGCAACAGCGATTCGATCTCGTCGGTGAGCCGGCGCAGTTCCGGGTCGTTGCGGTAATCGGGAATGTGCTTGGGCAGATAGATCAGCGCCTGACGGCCGTAATCGAACGGCGACGGATGAAACGCCTCCGCAGCATCCGAGAGGCCGAGACGGGTTCTGGCGTAGTCGAAACGCTCCGATACGCGCAGTGTGGCCGAGAGTAGCACGAAAGCGGCCGGCCGCTCCCACAGGTGCTCGGCGAGTACCGGGCCGGTCTCCACCGGAGCGAGCAGGTAACGCAGGTTCTCGCCCTCCCCCTCGCTCCAGCCGACGAAGCCAGCGGCCGGCGTAATCAGCAGGTCGAAATCACGGCCGATCTGGACGGCACGGTCGGCGATCTTGGTCAGCTCCTCGCTGCGCTCCGCACGGCTCTCGGCTGCCTGCTGCAGCTCCTGCCAGACCGGCAGAAGCTCCGCCAATGTCGATTTCGGCCATGCCTCCAGCAAGCGTTTCAGCGCATCGGCGAGCACCGCTTTCAATTCCATCTCGTCGCCAAGCTCGTCGAGCAGCGCCTGCAGGTCGTTGAACCACTGGATGATACGCAGCCGGGTGAGTTGCACGCCGAAATGCTGGCTGGCGACGTCGGGAATCGCATGCGCCTCATCGAGGATATAGACATCGAAATGCGGCAACACCTCGCCGAAGTCGCCGGATTTGAGCGCCGCATCGGCGAGCAGCAGGCTGTGGTTGGTCACCACGATGTCGGCTTCCTGTGCTTTTTTGCGTGCCTTCATCAACGGGCAGCGCTCGTACTCGGGGCATTTGGCACCACCGCACTGCTCGGCGGTGGCCGTCACCTGCGGCCCTATCCCCTTCTCGAACACGTCGAAGGGAAGTCCGGCCAGATCACCGTCAGCTGTCGTCTCGGCCCAGTCGCGTACCTTCAAGAGCCACTTCTGGGCCCACAGCTCCACGCGCCCGCTGGTCAGTGACTTCTCCATGCGGTGCGGGCAGAGATAGTTGGCGCGGCCCTTCAGCAGTGCGATCCGGCGCTTCAGCCCGAGTGCCTTCTTCACCGCCGGAAAATCGCGGTGCACCAGCTGGTCCTGCAGGGCGCGGGTATGGGTGGAGATCAGGATGCGGTCGCGGCTGTGCAGTGCCGGCACGAGATAAGCCATGGTCTTGCCGGTACCGGTCTCGGCCTCGGCGAGCAGCACACTGCCGCGATCCATGGCGTCGGCGATCTCACAGGCGAGCTTCACCTGCTCGTCGCGGTAGATGTAACCGGGAAACTCGCGGCCGATGCCGGCGCCGGGATCGAAATCCCCGCGGATTCGCTCGATATCGAGGCTCATGCCCGGTCAGGTTCTGCGGTCGGGTTGCCGGAAACGGGATGCAGGCAGGCGAAGCGGTGCTTGTCACCGCTCAGGACGCCGTCGAAATCACGGCAGTCTTCTCCGGCATTGGGGCAACGCAGCCGGTAGGCGCAGCCGCTTTTCGCCACATCCTCGAGGGTCGCCGCTTCGGCCGCGGCTTTTTGGCGCTCGGAGGGATGCGCGATCGGCCGCGCTTCCAACAGGGCTGCCGTATAGGGATGGCGGGGCTGCTCGAAGACCTCGGCGATGGAACCCTCCTCGACGACCCGGCCGGCGAACATCACCGATACCCGGTCGGCGATATGGCGCACCACCGACAGATCGTGCGAGATGAACAGGTATGAGAGCCTCCGCTGCTGCTGGATATCCTTCAAAAGGTTCAGGATCTGCGCCTGCACTGACACGTCGAGCGCCGACACCGGCTCGTCGAGCACCAGCACCTTCGGCTCGACGATCAGTGCCCGGGCGATGCCGATGCGTTGCCGCTGACCGCCGGAGAACTGGTGCGGATAGCGGTCCAGACCGGAATCATCGAGGCCGCACTGCCCCAGAACTTCGGCGACGCGATCTCGGCGCCGGGCCCGATCGAGACTAGGCTGGTGCACCCGCAAACCCTCGGCCACCGACTCCCAGATGCGCATGCGCGGATTCAGCGATGCGAACGGATCCTGGAACACCATCTGGATGTGGTGGCGCCGCTTGCGCAGCTGGCCGGCGGAGAGACTGTGCACCGCCTCACCCGCCCAGAGAATCTCGCCGGCATCGGGCTCGATCAGCCGCATGGCCAGCCGTGCGGTGGTCGACTTGCCGCTGCCCGACTCGCCGACAATGGCCAGCGTCTCTCCCGCTTCCAGCCTGAAACCGACATCGTCGACCGCCTTCTTGTCACCGCCGTGGCGGAACATGCCGCCGCTGCCGAAGGTTTTGCTGAGCCCTCTGACCTCAAGCATGCACAGCCTCCCCGGCCGGCACATGCAGGCAGCGCGCCTCATGCTTCGCCTCGCGCCAGGCATCCATTCCTACTGCAGCTTTCCGGCAATCCTCCCGCACATACGGGCAGCGAGGCGCGAAGCGGCAAGCTTCGGGCCACTGGCCCGGCGGCGGCACCTGGCCGGCAATGACCGCCAGCCGGCCGTCCGGCGCACCCACCTCCGGCCGGCAGCCCATCAGGGCGCGGGTATAGGGGTGTGCAGGCCGGTCGAAGATCTGCGACACCTCTCCGGTTTCGACAATCTGGCCGGCATACATCACCGCCACGTCGTCGCACATCTCGGCCACCAGCCCGAAATCATGGGTGACCAGCAGCATACCGAGGTTGCGATCCCGCTGCAGGCCGCGCAGCAGGCCGATGATGCGCTTCTGCACCGACACGTCGAGCGCCGTGGTCGGCTCGTCGGCGATGATGTAGTCGGGCTCGGCAGCCATGGCCATGGCAATCAGCACGCGCTGGCGCATA
>DATLWR010000103.1:0-14068 GCA_035576205.1 Mariprofundaceae bacterium | reverse complement strand
TGCCGGCGGCCGGCGACAAGGATGTCTATCTCGCCTGCGCCCTCTTCCACGGCTTAAGTGATGCGGATTCGATCCGGATCCTGCGCAACATCCGCGCCGCCTCGCAAGCGGATGTCGCCATCTTCGAGGCGGTCGTGCCGGAACAGGGGGCGAGCCTGATGTTCACCGCCTTCGACATGCAGATGCTGATGGGCACCGACGGCAAAGAGCGCACTGCGAAGGAGTGGCAGGCGTTGTGCAGCGAAGCTGGCTACCGCATCGCCGGCACCTATGACACCCGCTCGCTGTGGAATCTACAGATGCTGCAGCCGGCCTGAGTTAGTTGGCCCGGCATGGGCGCTTGCGCCGGTACTACCGGCTTACGGATTTGCAATAAATCGGTTACCCTCCATGTGGGTTTGAAGCTTTTGTGTCCGCACCGACATCGAGGTAACTATGCAAGCATCCAGGGCCCGGCCATCATCGTATCCGACCACTCATCTATCCATCGTCCCGGTGCTGCTCCTGTTCGCCTGCTGTTGCCTGAACGTTCTGCCGGCGGCGGCCGCAGAGGCATCGACCACCCAGGTGATCATCCTGGGAACGGGGAGCCCGGTTCCCGATCCGGACCGCTCCGGACCCGCCCTGGCCATCGTGGTCAACGGCAAGTCCTATCTGATCGATTGCGGCACAGGTTGTGTTCGCCAGGCGGTCAAGGCCTACCACGGCAAGGGGATCAATGCCCTGAGCGTCTCCAACCTGAACCTGCTGTTCATTACGCATCTGCATTCCGACCATACGTTGGGCTACGCCGATCTCATCCTCACCCCTTGGGACCACAGGGTGAAACCCCTGCAGGTGTACGGGCCGGCCGGCACCCGTGCCATGACCGACAACCTGCTCAAGGCCTATGCCGAGGATATCAAGGTCCGTATCGAAGGCCTGCAAGGCTCGAACCCGGCCACCCTGAAACCGGACGTGCACGAAATCGACGACGGGGCCATTTACCGGGACGAGCAGGTGACGGTCACCGCCTTCCGGGTCAAACACGGCAGCTTCCCCAACTCCTTCGGCTTCAAGTTCAAAACACCGGACAAGGTCATCGTGATCTCCGGCGATACGGCGCCGGACGAGGCGATTGTCGAACAGGCGCGCGGCGCCGACATCCTGATCCATGAGGTCTATGCGATGGCCAAATACAACAAGGTGCCGCCGCAGACCCAGCAATACCTGCAGGCCTTCCACACCTCCACCGTGCAACTGGCCGATATCGCCGGCAAGGCCAAACCCAGGCTGCTCATTCCCATCCACATGCTGGGCTACAAAGGGCTGGCGCAAGGCACTATCGACAAGGAGATCCGCGCGGCGGGATATAGAGGCAAGATCGCCGAGACCCACGACATGGATATTTTCTAGGCTTGCTGCAAAAAATGCTGATCGGCTTGCGCCGGCAGCGATCTTGCATTGCTATCGGACGATAGGGAGACGCCATGGCCGGTTGCGGATGCGAAATCGAGATTGAGAAACAGGAGCAGCGCAAGGTGCTGTGGCTGCTGCTGGCGATCAATGCCGTCATGTTCGTCGTCGAGTTCGCCGCCGGCTGGCTGGCCGAATCGACCGGTCTGATCGCCGATTCGCTCGACATGTTGGCCGATGCCGGCGTCTACGCCATCGGCCTCTACGCCATCGGCCTCTACGCCGTCGGCCGCACGCTCAGGGACAAGGCACACGCCGCGATGGCCAGCGGTAGTTAAGGATCTCCGAATCATTGAACACGACGGTATAGAAATCCGCCTCGGCCTGGTTATCGAACCACGGGAACGGCGTGATCTTCTGCATGGCAGCCTTCTCTTTCCGCTGGCGATTACTGCCGCGGAGGCAGAATGGGTTTGGTGCCCATGTGCGGCTTCGGCCTGAGTACCCCCCCGGATTTTGGCGTCGTCTGGCCGGCGGTTTTCTGGTCCAGTGTCTTGCCTGCCGCAAACAGCTGCAGCCTGTAGGCGGCCACGGTAGTTGCATCCGTCAACATCCGCGTGAACGGCACCGTATCACCGGGCATCAGGCAGCTGCTCACCATGCTCCCTCCCGACGGTGAAAACGAAGTGGGCGCGCTTTGCCGGGCGACATAGAGCGTCACGCTCGGCCTGGGGATAGGATAGCTGCCGGTATTGCTGACCGTGCCCCGCACCTCGTTCGCAGCACGATCGAGCTGATGCGAAGCAATGACAGCGGCATAACTCTCGGTGAATGGCGGCAGCGGCCCATCAGCTGTGGCGACCGTGTTGGGGCCGACCATGAAAACAAAGTTGACGTTGGTCTTGTCGGACTCACGGACAAAGGTGAAACTCACGTCTGCCGCCTGACCGGGAGCCAAAACCGGCACCCGCAGCGCCGGCAGCATGGTGCTGCTCCGCAACGTGCCTCCGAGACTCCGGTACTGATCGGCGTGCAGGAACAGGCCCGAATCGGTGGCGGCGGAACCGTTGTTGCGAACCCGGGCGATCAGCGTGGAGTTGCAGGATTGCGGCTCTTTCACGACCTGGAAGGACTCGACCAGCAACACGTTCGAACTATTGGTGACGGCGAGCGACAGTGCGGGCAGTGCCACGCATCCGAGGATCGACAACACGAAACAGGTGAATAACCGTTGAAAGCGCGACATGGGAACCTCCCCGAGTCAGTGATCGGCCGTATCAGGCAGAACCATCACACCTGAAGCTATATCCGAAAATAGACCCGAATTTCCCATGGCACAACGCCGGGACTCTGAATGTGCGAACAATTGCGGAGTCACCCCCGCCAAGCTCGCTGCGAACGAACGGCCGTTGCCACAGCAAGCGTGTGCCTGCTGGCCGTTCGTGTGGCAGGGCTAGAGGCTAGCTGCCGAAGCTATCGAGCGAGCGCTGGAAACCGGCGAAGGAGTGCTCCACCCTGGCGATATGTGATTTGAACAGGGCGGCATCAAGCTGGATTTGCCTGCCGCAGCCGCACGACAGCTCGTCATGTTCCCTGATCCAGCGCATCGATTTCATGATGTTGTTCCCGCAGTTGTCGCAGGAAATTTCGATCTCAAACATATCCGGCATGGCAACCTCTCAAGACCCGTGACTGGTGATCTACCGCTTTCGATTCGCCCGATTTGCCCTTCCCTCGATCGAAAGACCTATCCATCCTTGATCTGGGGAGAACTTAATCGAACCAGATGACAGTCACGTGTCAGATGCCCGCCGGGTTTACGGCGCTCCTGATTCAGCGCCGATGATGACCGGCATCCTGCAAGGGTGCCTAAACTACCGTGGAATAACCCGGCTAGTGGCCGGCCCGCTTGAGCGAACGCTCAAAATCGGCCAGCGCTTTGGCGATGCTGGCGATCTCGGACTTGAACTGCTCGGCATCGAGTGCGATATGCTCGCCGCAACCGCAGAGCAGCTCGTCGTTCTTCCGGATCCACTTGATCGGCTTCCGGGTTTTGGCACCGCACCGGCTGCAGGTAATCTGAATCTCGAAATCTTCCAGCATGGCCACTCCTTGCACCCATGGATTGATCGCAATCAATCTATCCGATACGGGCTGGCCTTGCACGACGTCCTTGGAATATTCGTTCGCTAGATCTTGCGCATGTGGATATTCAGCATCTTCATGCGATAGGCGATCTGGCGCAGCGTCGCCTTCCGCGGTTCGTTCCTGATCGACAAGGCCAGTGTGGTGCGCCACCAGGTGGTCAACGACCTGCCTCTGGGCCGCAACATCGACGAGATGCTGCGCATGATCGATGCGCTGCAGTTCACCGAGGAGCACGGCGAGGTCTGCCCGGCCGGCTGGCATAAGGGCGACAAGACGATGGTGCCGGATGCCAAGGGTGTAGCCGCCTACCTGGCTGCCGAAGCGGACAAGCTGTAAACGAACGAAAGGACGAAAAAGGCGGCCGATTGGCCGCCTTTTTACGTCGTCGACTGCAAGTTGACGTCAAAACAGCAGCTTGGCCCAGACAGGAATCGTGACCACTGACAGTGCTGTCGTCAGCACAAAGGCCAGTGAAAAGCTCGAGCCATCCAGCTTGAAGCGATCGCAGAAAGCGAAGCCCAGCACGGTGGCGGGCAGCATGCTGTCGAGCAGCAGCACCTGCGTCGTCTTCACGCCGGCGGCACCGAACAGCTCCGCCATCCCCCACATCACCAGCGGCACCAGGATCAGCTGGATTGCGGCGGCCGGCAGCACCCTGATCACCTGCGTGTTCCAGGCCTTCGACCAGTTCAGCGACAGAGCCACGGAGACGAGCAGCAGCGCGACCAGCGAACCGTCGACGGCCGACCGGATTCCCTTCAGCCAGGCGGGGAACTCGACGCCGGCCACATTCAGCACCAGTGCCAGCAGTGTCGCCCAGACCAGTGGCTCCTGCAGCCACACCTTGTACTCCTTCAACAGGGCCAGCGATTTCTTGAACTGGATCTTGCCCTCATCGCCGAAACTGCGGCTAAGCACGACGCCCGCCGTGTAGAGCAGCAGCACGTTGGCCACGAGGCCGTACTCCACGGCCACCCGCATCGTCCAGTCCGGATAGAAGATGACGTTCAGCGGCAGGCCTAGGAAAAAGATATTGCCGAAGGCCGCGGCGATGAACAGCGCCCCTTTCGTTTTTCCGCCCAGGCTGACCTTCCACAGCCAGAGCCAGGCAACGGCAAGGCCAATCGCGCTGGTACCCAGCACATAGAGCAGGATGCGCAAGGCCGCCTCGTTCAGCGGCAGATCGAGCATCACGAAGAAGACCGCGAGCGGCAGCAGGATGAAATGGATCAACGAGGCCAGTGGGCGCTGCAGCGACTCGGCAGTGATGCCTCCCGGTGTCAGAAAACGCCAGCCGATGCCGACGGCAAGAAAAAACAGAAGCGTCAGTACGCTACCCAACATGATTCTCCCCCTTATTGTCCATCCATGGATGCTGGTGATGATGTATTTCCAGCCAAGATCGGGGCAACCTATGCATAACCGTAGCGACTGTGTGTGAGCATTTTCACAGTTCGGTCAGAAAATTACCTAGGAGTTCCCGGGGGCGATCAAGAGCGCCGACCTGAATAGAACCCGGCAATGAGAAGGCAAAAGGATTTGCTTATTCGACTAGGCCTGCGCCGTACGCGACTTTAACGTCAGCAGCTCCGCCGCCATGCCGCGGCCGGTATCGATCTGCAGATTGTCGTCGCCCAGATAGAAATATCCCTTACAGCCGGCCACCTGCTGGGCCAGTTTTCCGGTTTCGTTACCCTCGGATTCGGTGATCGCATAGGTCACGATCGACGGATAGTGGTGGTGGCAATAAGCCAGTACAGCCAGACCACCGAGATTCGGTGCGTCGATGTCGGCGACAACGCCAAATGCCTCCCCGCGCAGGATCAGACCATACGCCTCGTAATCCCGGTAAACCACGTGCGTCTGCCAGTCGCTTTGCTTCAATAGCGTTGCGACCTGATGGCCGAGACCAACATTATCGACCAGGATCAGGCAAAGCTTCGAAGCAACCGAACTCACGCTCTCAGACCTCCACAGCAGTCTGGCTGCTGCAGTCGCCGGAACTGGGGCAATCCCCGATCCAGCATGGAGAACTCCAGGCCTCGGAAAAGCAGGGCAGACGACCTTCCTCGCGTTGAATGAACAGGATCAACTCACCCGCATTCATTCGATCGACATCCTCGATACCCAGAGCACCCGCCAGCCGTCGAATTTCATCCTTTCCCATACCAGCAGGTAACGACTACTTGTTGCCCAACTGCCGGTCGACCTCTTTTTCGGCCTCCAGCCAGTCCTCCATCTCGTTGCCAGCAGCAAAGTCCCGCTGCTGCGCCCGGTAATAGGCTGCCTCGGCCACCATATTGCGCCGCTCCTGTAGCATCGACATGACCTCGGCACCCTTCAACGATGCCTTCCTGGCGGGCTTGCGTGTCGTCTTCTTGGCTTCCGGCATATGAGTTTCCCCTGAGCAATGAATTGACGCATGGTGGACCGGCCATGACGGTTCAACCTGTTGTCGAACCTTGGCCGGCCCATGCGTTCATAGGAGTGTAGGCAGCGGATTTGGCAGGCTGCTATGCGAAAATTTCTTATTTTTCCGGAAATCAGACAAAGACTCGGTGGAATTAATGCCCCCTGTCGGATTCAGGCGTTCGGCTGCATACCCAGACGCATCACCAACTGCGCCAGTTCCACGGATGTGCTGACGCCCAGCTTGTCCATGACATGCTGCCGGTGGGTGTAGACTGTTTTTTCGCTCAGGTACAGCTGGTCGGCGATCTCGGCAACGCTCCTGCCCTCGGCGAGCAACAGACAAACCTCCAGTTCACGCTTGGAAAGGGAAAGACCGGCCGCACCCTCTCCGCTTGTCTCGCTGATTTCGGCGGCGGGATCGAGATAAGTCTCCCCCGCCATAAGCAAATGGATGGACTTCACCAGCTCCCGCGCCCCGCTGCGCTTGCAGATGAAGCCGCGAGCACCCATCTGTATGGCCCGTTCCGCAACCATGCCGCCATGCATGGAGAGCATCAGTATCCGGGCTTTGGGATGGTTGCTCAGGATGCGGCGCATCACTTCCAGACCGCTCATGTCAGGCAGGGATACATCCATGATCACAATATCGGGTTCATGCTGTTCGTAGTCGCAGCATGCCTCCTTACCACTGGCTGATTCGCCCACGACGCGCATATCGACTTCGTTCTCCAGCAGATGCCGCAATCCGGCGCGCACCACCTCGTGATCGTCCACCAGTTGCAGGCGTATGTGTTGCCCGGTCATGGATTACGCGTCCCCCTCGATCTCCAGCGGGATGACCGCCTCGATGCGTACGCCGTCGGCTGGCAGATTGGTCAGCATGAAGGTGCCTCCCAACGCATGCACGCGCTCACGCATGCCGATGATCCCCATGCCTGTAGCCTGAGTCTCCACGTGCGAACCCTTGCCATCATCAGCGATCTCAACCTGCACCACCTCTTTTCTGCCAAGGCGCTGCAACAACGCCACAACCACCTTCACGCAACCGGCCTTGCCGTGACGATAGGCGTTGGTCAGCCCCTCCTGAACCAGCCGGTAGACTGCGATCGCCTGCTTCTCGTCCAAGCGGTCGATCTCGCCGTTGATTGTCAGGGAGCAGTGGAGATTCTGTTTTTTATCCCAATGGCCGGCCAGTTCCTGCAGGGCGGCAGCCAAACCGAGGGTGTCCAGCGTGCCCGGCCTGAGCCTCATCAGCACATCGTGACTGGCGCGAAACGAGGCTTGGGTATCGCGAAGGATCTCCTCGGCCGTGGCGCGAATATCGGCATTGTCCGAATGCTTGCTGATATAGGATGCATTGGCATCGATGCTGGTCAGCAATTGCCCGAGTTCGTCGTGCAGGGCGAGGGCAAGCAACCGCCGCTCCTGCTCCTGCACCTGCATCAACTGGCGCATCAGCTTGCGGTTCTCCTCAAGCAAACGTTGCTGCTCGCTTTCGATGCGTTTGCGCTCGGTCACGTTACGCAGAATGCCTTCGATCCCGACCGGCTGCTGATTCTCGTCCAGGGTCAGCCAGCAGGTCAGTGAGGCGAACCTCAGCGTGCCATCCTTGTGGATCATTTCGATAGTGAAGTCGTTCACCTTTCCATCGCGATAGAGTAACTGGATCAGCTCGTCGCGACGGGACGGATCGACATAGAAATCGGTTGTCGAGCGACCGATCACCTCTTCGGGGCGATAACCGGTCTGCGACAGGCAGGAGGGCGAAACCGTCCGGATATTTCCATCCATATCGGACTGGTAATAGACATCCAGCATGCGATCGAACAAGGCCTGGTTCTGCTGGCGGCTGTGGCGCAGGGCCTCGTCGACCTCGGTCTTGGCCAGGCGCAAAACCTCGATCTGCTCTCTCAGTTCGTGCAGCAAATTTTGCTCGTCCATGCAGCCTGCCTCCCGTGCCGGCGCCAGCGGCTTACGAAGTCCGCCGATGCCATACAGTTTAGTACCAACTGACTACGAAAAGAAATTACGCCATGAAGCATGCACAATGGCCGAACGTATCGTTGGCAACAAATATAAAAGCACCCCGGATGGAGTGCTTTGGACTCATGGAAAAGATGGCGTCCCCAGCGGGATTCGAACCCGCGTTGCCGCCGTGAAAGGGCGGTGTCCTAGGCCTCTAGACGATGGGGACCCTGAAAGACGCGGCGAAGCTTATGGAATCAGCTTGCTACGTCAACAAGATCGGTGGTGCGCCCACTTGGACTCGAACCAAGGACCCACGGATTAAAAGTCCGTTGCTCTACCGACTGAGCTATAGGCGCGTTGATGCGGCGCGAAGTGTCCGAATTTCCGGGGCAGTGTCAAACCATTTTGCCCCCTTTCCGCATCGCTTCCCCTTCCGCATTTCGCTGTACGAGCCTAGCATGGCGACATGCGTTTCGCACCGGTCCCCGACTATCATATGCACACTCCACGCTGCCATCACGCCATCGGCAGCATCCGCGACTACGCGGCGGTGGCCGTGCAGCTGGGGCTCTCCGAGATCGGCATGTCGGACCACTCCCCCATGCCGAACGGTTTCGATGCCGCCTGGCGAATGCAGGACGACGAACTTGCCGGTTACCTCGACGAGCTGGAGCAGACCCGCGAGCGGTTCGCCGGACGTCTTGCCATCCGCCGCGGCCTGGAGGCCGACTATCACCCCGGTTCCGAAGCCTATGTCGCCGACATGATCGCCTCGCATCCATGGGACTACATCATCGGTTCGGTGCATTACATCGGCGACTGGGGCTTCGACAATCCCGACAACATGGAACAATGGCAAGGCAGGGACCTCGACGACGCCTACTGCGCCTATTTCGAGACGGTGGCGGCATCGGCTCGCACCGGCATGTTCGACATCATCGGCCATCCCGACCTGATCAAGAAATTCGGCCACCGTCCCACTCCCGGCAGCCGTCGTGTCGCCGAGACCATGGAGGCGATGCTGCAGGCGGTGAAGGAAGCAGGTGCGGCGCTGGAGATCAGCTCGGCAGGGCTGCGCAAGCCTGTCGGCGAGGTCTACCCGCACGGTGCCATGATCGCCCGTGCCGCGGAACTGAAGATTCCCTTCGCCTTCGGCTCCGATGCCCATGCTCCGGGCGAGGTCGGCCACGCGATGGATACCTGCCTCGCCATGCTCACCGCCTGCGGTGTGCAGGAAGTTGCCGCCTTCGAACAGCGGCGGATGCGGCTGTTGCCGATCACACCCCTGTGAATCAGGCAACGGATCACATCACCCCGATCGGCACCGTCCTGATCACCGGAGCCTCCGGCGGCTTCGGCCGCGAATTCGCCCGCCGGCTGGAAGCGCGCGGCTATGCACTGATCCTGCATGGCCGCAATGCCGAAAAGCTGCAATCGCTGCGGGAAAGCCTCGCACACCCGGAATGGCACCGCTGTTTTGCCGTCGATATCGGCGATACGGCAGGCGTCAACAGCCTGCTCGGGAAGCTGGTCGACGATACGATCTGCGGCCTCGTCAACAATGCCGGTTTCGGCCTGTGGGGCGGCTTTGCCGATCGCGAGGTGGAGGAGCAGCTGTCGGTCATCCGTACCGATCTCTGCACGCCGATCGCCCTGACCCATGCGCTGCTGCCGCAGCTGATCAGCCAGCAGGGATTCGTCATCAATGTCTCGTCGCTGGCCGGCGAATACCCGCTGCCCTACATGAGCAGCTATGCCGCAGCCAAGGCGGGGCTGAGCTACTGGAGCGAAGCGCTGCGCATCGAAATGGAAAACAGGTTGCGTATCGTCACGCTGGTACCCGGTCCGTCACCGACCGGTTTCCGTGACATCTCCGGCATGGCGTCCGGCCCGGGCAGTTTTTTCCGTACGCAGCCCCGCATCGTCATCGAATGCGCCCTGCGGACCCTGGACAATGGCGGCGGCTATTGTGTGCCGGGCTGGCGCCACCGCCTGCTCTGGCTGCTGCAGAAGTCGATCCCCCGCTTCATCGGCCTGCAGATCATGGCCGGCAAACTGCGCGGGAATTGATCGAAGGATTGATTTGGCTTCCTGCCACTCAATCCGCCGTCGCTGATTTTGGCAACCCCTCGATGGGTTGAGACGACGCTAAATTTGCCAGCTCTCATCTAGCGTTCAGAGACCCAGATCCTCCGGTGTCGCCTCGGCAATCAGTTTCCCGTTCAGCTTCGCCACAGGTGCATGGTCGCAGGCACCCATACAGTGGCTGCTGGCTGCTGCATTCCCCGCCTTCTCCAGCAGCGCTTCCGAGCCGGCATTGCGGCAGACAGGTCCGAGACAGATACGCAGCTCAGGCGCCGACGCACTCCGGAAGGCTTCGGTACAATCGGCGACCAACGCCCGCACCTTCGCCTCCGGCAAGCGGAAATGGGCGGCCACTGCAGCGAGCGATTCGTCGTCCAGTACGCCGCAAGATGCCTGCACGTCCTCCAGCGCGGCCAGCAGATAGGCCGCCGAGGAATATCCTTTGCTTTCGAGTAGTTCGCGAATTTCCTGCGCCGGAATAGATGTCATCCGCCGTAGCCTAGAGCATGCCGGCGGGCGCGCCAATGCAGGGCCAATGCGGGGGTAGAGAATTTCGGCGGCTTTCGCTAGATTGCGCTCCCCTTTGCGACCGGGGGGCCGGTCGTATGGAATCCGAATCCGGGGATTCGGGCGGCACAGTACCGCACAGAGCACATCGAGGTGAAATGATGAGTCAGTCGCGTCTTCCGTTGAAGCAAGGTCTGTATGACCCCAGGCATGAGCATGATGCCTGCGGCGTCGGCTTCGTGGCGCACATCAAGAACCAGAAGAGCCATGCGATTATCGAAAAGGGCCTCGAAATCCTCAAGCGACTGACCCACCGTGGTGCCGCCGGTGCCGACCCGCGCGAAGGCGATGGCGCCGGTATCCTGATCCAGCTGCCGGACGGCTTTTTCCGTGCCGTTAGCGGCGACCTCGGCTTTACCCTGCCCGAAGCCGGCGATTACGGCGTTGCCATGATCTTTTTCCCTCAGGATGCGGCGCACCGCGCCACCTGCGAAGCCATCGTCGAGAAGACGGTCGCCGAAGAGGGACAGGTGTTCCTCGGCTGGCGCGACGTCCCGGTGGACGCCGTGCGCGCCGATCTGCCGGAGAGCGTTACCACCTGCGAGCCGGCGATCCGCCAGGCTTTCGTCGGCCGCGGCAAGAACTGCGCCGATCAGGAGGCTTTCGAACGCAAGCTGTTCGTCATCCGCCGCCTGGTCAGCTCGCGCGTCAATGCCGAAGGCTTCGAGGATGCCGCCAAGTTCTACATCGCCTCGATGTCGAGCCGTACCATCGTTTACAAGGGCATGTTCCTGTCGCACCAGGTCGGCGCCTACTACGAGGACCTGAACGACGCCCGCCTGACCAGCGCGCTGGCTCTGGTCCATCAGCGCTTCTCCACCAACACCTTCCCGTCGTGGGAGCTGTCGCATCCGTTCCGCATGGTGGCGCATAACGGCGAGATCAACACCGTACGCGGCAACCTGAACTGGATGAATGCCCGCCGCCATTCGATGAGCTCGGAGATCCTCGGCGACGACATCCACAAGCTCTGGCCGATCAGCAACGAGGGGCAGTCCGACACCGCCTGCTTCGACAATGCCATCGAGCTGCTCTACATGGGCGGCTACAGCCTCGCCCACGCCGCCATGCTGATGATCCCGGAAGCCTGGGCCGGCAACAAGCTGATGGACGAGAAGCGCCGTGCCTTCTACGAGCATTACGCCGCCATCATGGAGCCGTGGGATGGCCCGGCCGCAGTGGCCTTCACCGACGGCCGCCAGATCGGTGCCACACTCGACCGCAACGGTCTGCGCCCGGCCCGTTATCTCGTCACCAGCGACGACCTCGTCGTGATGGCCTCCGAGATGGGCGTGCTCGACATTCCGGAAGAGAAGATCGTCAAGAAGTGGCGCTTGCAGCCCGGCAAGATGTTCCTGATCGACCTCGAGGCCGGCCGCATCATCGACGATGCCGAACTGAAGAACGAGCTGGCCAACGCCAGGCCGTACCAGGAGTGGCTGGCCAAGACGCAGATCCAGCTCGAGGAGCTGCCGGAGGAGATTGCGCCGCAGACTCCCGACCACGATACCATGCTCAACCGCCAGCAGGCCTTCGGCTATACGCAGGAAGACCTGAAGATGCTGATGACGCCGATGGCCGTCTCCGGCCAGGAAGCGATCGGCTCGATGGGCAACGACAGCCCGCTCGCCGTGCTTTCCAACCGGCCGAAGCCGCTGTTCAGCTATTTCCGCCAGCTCTTCGCGCAGGTGACCAACCCGCCGATCGACCCGATCCGCGAAGAGATGGTGATGAGCCTGACCTCGATCATCGGTCCGCGCCCCAACCTGCTCGGCCTGAACGATTCGGCGCCGCAGCTGCGCCTTGAGGTGCACCAGCCGATCCTCTCCAACAAGGAGCTGGAGAAGATCCGCCATATCGACCAGTACACCGACGGCCGTTTCCGCACCGTCACGCTGTGCACCTGCTACCCGGCCGAACAGGGTGCCGCCGGCATGGAAGCCGCGCTCGAGGCGCTCTGCAAGGCAGCCGAAGAGGCGGTCCGCGACCGTTACAACATCATCATCCTCTCCGACCGAGCCATGGACGCGACCCAGATCGCCATTCCGTCGCTGCTCGCCACGAGTGCGGTGCACCAGCACCTGATCCGCGAAGGCCTGCGCACCGAAACCGGCCTCGTCGTCGAGACCGGCAGCGCCCGCGAAGTGCACCACTTCTGCTGCCTGGCCGGTTATGGCGCCGAAGCGATCAACCCGTACCTCGCCTTCGAGACGCTGGTCGACATGCAGCGTCATGGCATGCTGCCGGCCGACCTTGCTGCCTCCGAGATCGAGAAGCGCTACATCAAGGCGATCGGCAAGGGCATCCTGAAGGTGATGTCGAAGATGGGCATCTCCACCTACCAGTCCTACTGCGGCTCGCAGATCTTCGAGGCGGTGGGGCTTTCCAGCGCCTTCGTGAAGAAGTATTTCACCGGCACGCCGACCCAGATCGAGGGTGCGGGCCTCACCGAGATTGCCGAAGAAGCGGCCCGCCGCCATCGCGATGCCTTCCGCGGCGTCATGATCTACAGGAATGCGCTGGATGTCGGCGGCGAGTACGCGTGGAGGATCCGTGGCGACGAGCACACGCTCACCCCGGAAGCGATCGCCAAGGTGCAACACGCCGTGCGTACCGGCAATTACGCCCTCTACAAGGAATACGCCGGAATGATCAACGATCAGGCCGGCCGGCTGAAGACCCTGCGCGGCCTGTTCCGCTTCAAGAAGGGCAAGCCGATCCCGATCGAAGAGGTCGAGCCGGCCACCAGCATCGTCAAGCGCTTCGCCACCGGTGCGATGTCCTTCGGCTCGATCTCGCACGAGGCGCACTCGACACTGGCCATCGCCATGAACCGGCTGGGCGGCAAGTCCAACACCGGCGAGGGCGGCGAGGAGCCGGAGCGCTTCGAGAAGCTGCCGAACGGCGACTCGATGCGTTCGGCGATCAAGCAGGTTGCCTCCGGCCGTTTTGGCGTTACCACCGAGTATCTCGCCAACGCCGACCAGATCCAGATCAAGATGGCGCAGGGTGCCAAGCCCGGCGAAGGCGGCCAGCTGCCCGGCCACAAGGTCGACAAGCGTATCGCCCGCGTGCGTCACTCGACACCGGGTGTCGGCCTGATTTCCCCGCCGCCGCACCACGACATCTACTCGATCGAAGACCTGGCACAGCTGATCTTCGACCTCAAGAACACCAACCCGGCCGCGGACATCTCGGTCAAGCTGGTTTCCGAGGTCGGTGTCGGCACCATCGCCGCCGGTGTGGTAAAGGCACATGCCGACCATGTGGTGATCGCCGGCCATGACGGCGGTACAGGCGCCTCCCCGCTCACCTCAATCAAGTATGCCGGCTCCCCGTGGGAGCTGGGCCTTGCGGAAACGCAGCAGACACTGGTGCTCAACCGACTGCGCGGCCGCACCGTGCTGCAGGCCGACGGCCAGATGCGTACCGGCCGCGACGTCATCATCGCTGCCCTCTTGGGTGCGGACGAGATCGCCTTCGGCACCATCGC
>DATLWR010000102.1:0-3081 GCA_035576205.1 Mariprofundaceae bacterium | reverse complement strand
TGGAAAATATCCTCGACCGCCTGCCGGAGCTGGGCAGCTGATCCTGTTTCCACCCCTATTTGCCCAAAGGCGCCCGTCCTTTTAGGCTTAAGCCCGGATTTGAATCAACGGAGAACCCCATGATTGACCAGGCCCTGCTCGACATCCTCGCCTGCCCGAAATGCAAGGGTGCAGTCCACTACAACGATGCGAAAAACGGCCTTGTCTGCGATCGCTGCAAACTGCAGTACCCGATCCGTGACGACATCCCGGTCATGCTGGTGGATGAAGCGGAGCCGCTCGGCAACTGATTTTATGCGATCGCTCGGCAATCTGGCCGTCCTTCTGCTCCTGTTCACGGTGCGCCTGCTGCCGGTGCGCCTTGCCGGCGCCATCGGCGCCGGTCTCGGCCGCCTTCTCTACCATGTCGACCGCCGCCACCGCGAGGTGGCACTCAGGAATCTCGCCCGCATCTATCCCGAGCGGCCGCGCCGCGAGCGAGTGCGGCTGGCGCGCGAGTCGTTCGCCGAGCTGGGACGCACCTTGCTGGAACTGCCGCACGTCTTCCTGCGTTCGAAAACATTTCTGCTGTCACGCATCGAGGTCGTCGGCGAAGAAGCCTTCCGCAACGCCATGCAGGCCGGCAAGGGAGTGATCCTCACCGCCTGCCACCACAGCAACTGGGAGCTCGGCGCCCTCTCCTTCTCGATGCTCGGCTACGAATCGGACATCATCTACCGGCCGCTGCGACAGCCGGCCTTCGAGCGTTTCCTGAAACAGGCCCGCGAACGTTTCGGTGCCCACCTGCAATCCCGCCACGAGGGGCTACGCTGGTTGCCGCGGGCGATCAAGAATGGCCACAGCATCGCCGTCATGGTCGACCAGCACCTCTCGGTCGCCACCCCGGTGCCGTTCCTCGGCCACCTGGCGAACACGACGACGCTGCCGGCCACCTTCGCCGGCAAATACGGCACGCCGGTGTTCGGCGTGGCGCTGCACCGGCTGGGTCGGGGCTTCCGCTTCCGGCTCGAATTCTGGCCCATTCCACTGGTTGCTGATTCGGACGATCATACGCCCGATGAGGCCCATATGATGGAAACGATCTGCGAAAGCTTCGCGCCGGCGATCCATGCCCGGCCGGAACTCTGGCTGTGGAGCCATCGCCGCTGGCGCATCCTCGACGATGTGCCGGGCATGGCCGAGGTGGTGCATGGCGCACCATAAGCCCATCTCCCATCAGTACTGGCAGAATGCCCAGCGCATCGAGTTTTCGCGCTGGAAAGGCAAGGAGTCGCTCAGCCAGGCACTCGACAGCCTGCAGGCGAGCTATGTGCCGCTGATGCTGAAATACACCGAAAACCTGCCGCAGGATGCCAAGATACTCGAAATCGGCTGCGGCCCGGTATGCGCCAGCAAGCTGATCCGCTGCGGCAAAAAGACCTATGTCGACCCGCTGCTCGACAATTACCGGCGTGCCTTTCCGGGCGAATTGCCGGAAGGGGAACTGCTCGCCTCCATGGGCGAGAGCATCCCCAAACCCGACCACTCCTTCGACTGCATCATCTGCCTGAACACGCTCGGTTTCGTGATGAACCCCGAACTGGTACTGAACGAGGTCGACCGGCTGCTGAAACCCGGCGGCATGATGCTGATCGGCATGACCCTCTTCTCGCCTCTGGAAGCCCGGCTCCACTACTGGCTGCAACGCCTCTACCCGACCCTGAGCCCCGAAGACCGCCCCTACTGCTATTCGCCACACGGCATTCGCAAAACACTCAGCCGCCATTTCGAGATCCGCGAGGATATTCGGGTCGGCGAGAAACAGGGATTGCTGCCGGGACTTAAGCGGCAGGAACACTTTTTCGTCTGCGTCCGGCCGGAGACGAAGCCCGATTGATGCCGAACACCCCGACAAGTCATCTGCTGCTGATGCCGCCCAACTGGCTGGGCGACGCCGTCATGGCGCAGCCGGCGATGCGGGCCATTGCCATGCATTACCGACCGGAAAAGCTGAGCATCTGCGGCCGTGCGTGGCTTGCCGACCTGTTGCCCTATCTCGACCTTCCGGCTGCCGAATACCGCCCCGAACTCCCCGCCGCCGACACCGCCATCCTGTTTCCCAACAGCTTCCGCTCCGCCTGGCAGGCGTGGCGCAACGGAGCGCGCGAGCGCATCGGCTACCGCGGCCAGTGGCGCCGGTTGCTCTTGAGCCGCCCGCTACCGCGCCGGCTGGACCTGCGTCACCAGCATCACCGTCTCTACTATCTCGACATGGCCACCCAGCTGGACATCGCTACGCCCGAGCAGGAGGTAAAACTGGTCGCCCCGGCCGGCGATCGTGAAGCCGGCATCGCACTGATGCGGACACATGGGCTTGCCCCCGAGAAGGTCATCTGCGTGGCTCCGGGCGCCCAGTTCGGTGGCGCCAAGCGCTACCCGCCGGAGTCCTACGCCCGCATCCTTGGCTGGCTGTCCGAGGCCGGCTGGCAGCCGGTCGTGCTCGGTGTCGCAGCCGAGCGGCAGATCGGCGAGCAGGTGCTGGCCGGGGTAAATGGCCCCTGCTGGAACGCCGCCGGCGAAACAAAACTGCGCGAAGCGCTGCAACTGGTGACCGCCGGCCGGCTGATGCTGTGCAACGATTCGGGCTTCATGCACGTGGCCGCCGGCCTCGGCATTCCGACCGTCACCATGTTCGGCGCTACCGATCCGGCACGCACCTCGCCCTCCGGACCGAAGGTGCGTCTCTTCTATGTGCCGGCCGACTGCAGCCCCTGCCTGCAACGCGAATGCACGGTTCCGGGCCAGCCCTGCATGGCCAACATCCGGCCCGAGACGGTGCGCGATGCCTGTCTGGCCGCACTCGCCGAATAATCCCTCGATGAAGATTCTCGTCGTCAAACTTTCCGCTTTCGGAGACATCATCCACAGCCTGCCGGCCCTCGACGACCTGCTGGCCCGGCCGGAGGTAAGCGAGGTGCACTGGCTGATCGATGCCCGCTACCGTTTCGTCAGCGGCCTGTTTCCGCCGCAGGTGGTCGTGCACGAAGTGAATCTGAAGGGCGAGCGGCCGCTTATCTCCGCCTGGCAGACCATCCGTCGGCT
>DATLWR010000101.1:0-8031 GCA_035576205.1 Mariprofundaceae bacterium | reverse complement strand
CCAGAGGCAAAACAGTATCTCAAGAAAATCCCTGAAACACTGAAAAGATGGGCAGATACGTTTCACTAGAACTCATTACATCTTTTTCTAATTTTTTCTTTTGGCCCAAAGCAGTTATTCGCAAAACACAAAAAGACATGCCGACCAAGTGCCGGCATGTCTGTATCGAGTTGGGATTGTGGAAAAGACTTACTGGATGTCCTTGTCCGGGATGATCAGTAGCTCCACGCGGCGGTTCAGCTGGCGCCCCGCTTCGGTGGCATTGGTGGCACGCGGCTCCATTTCACCGCGTCCAACAGGTTGCACACGATTCGCATCAACGCCGTGATCCTCGATGTAATAGGCCACGGACTGGGCACGCCGATCGGACAGCTTCTGGTTGTAGGCCCCTGAACCGACGTTATCGGTAAAACCGATGACCTTCACGGTGGTGCGATTGTAACGCGACAGGATGTCGGAGACCTTGTTCAGCGTGTCGTCGAAGGCCGGCTTGATGGCCGCCGAATTGAAATCGAAGGAGACCTCGCTGTTCATGGTGATCTTGAGATTCTCGTTCTTCAGCCGCTGAACCTCAACCTCATGCGCCGCCTGCTCTGCCGCCAGCTGCTGCTTGAACTCCGCTTCCTGCTTGTCCATGTAGTAACCCACACCGGCACCGGCGGCACCGCCTACCGCACCGCCGATCAGAGCACCGCGCAGCGCGCCGCCGGAACGATCCTGCGAATAGCCGATAAGGGCGCCGAGAACCGCACCGCCCGCCGCACCGATGGCCGCATCCTGCTTGGTGTTCTTGTTCGCATCGTCCTGGGTGGTTGCGCATCCGGCCAGGGCCAGGCCGGCACAACTCGCAAGAATCATCAGCCTCTTCATCGAAGAACCTCCGGAATTTTGTTATTTGTATTGTAACTGCAACGTCTGTTGTTCCAAGTGGAAGAAACCCCGCCGACAGGAGGCGGGATTCCACCCTGAGTTTCAGTCAGACCGGCTTCAGCGAATCAGAAAAGCCAGGGTGCTTCCTGCTTGCGCTTCGCCTCGTAGGCACGGATGTCGTCGGCCATCTGCAGCGTCAGGCCGATATCGTCCAGGCCGTTGAGCAGGCAGTGCCTGCGGAACTCGTCCACCTCGAAGGCGAACGCTTCGCCGGCAGGTGTCGTCACCGTCTGCTTCTCCAGATCGACATCCAGGCTGTATCCTTCATTTGACGCCGTCTCCTTGAACAACCGATCGACGATCGCGGCATCCAGTACGATCGGCAGGATGCCGTTCTTGAAGCAGTTGTTGTAGAAGATGTCGGCGAACGACGGCGCGATCACGCAGCGGAAACCGTAGTCGAGCAGCGCCCACGGCGCATGCTCGCGGCTCGAACCGCAGCCGAAGTTCTCGCGTGCCAGCAGGATGCTCGCACCCTGGTAGCGCGGCTGATTCAGCACGAAATCCTTGCGAAGTGGACGGTTGGTGCAGTCCATCTCCGGCTCGCCGCGATCCTCGTAGCGCCATTCGTCGAACAGGTAGGGGCCGTAGCCGGTCCGCTTGATCGACTTCAGGAACTGCTTCGGGATGATCGCATCGGTATCGACATTGGCCCGATCCAGCGGTGCCACAATGCCTTTCAGCTGTGTAAATGCGTCCATGTCTATCTCTCCTTAGTTCCCTTCGTGTCCATCAAAACTGCGGACATCGACGAAATGGCCGGCGATCGCCGCAGCAGCGGCCATGGCCGGGCTCACCAGATGCGTGCGGCCGCCCATGCCCTGCCGCCCCTCGAAGTTGCGGTTGCTGGTCGACGCACAGCGCTCACCCGGCTCCAGCCGGTCGGCGTTCATCGCCAGGCACATCGAGCAGCCCGGTTCGCGCCACTCGAAGCCCGCCTCGACCAGGATCTTGTCCAGCCCCTCGGCCTCGGCCTGCTGTTTGACGAGGCCCGAACCAGGCACCGCCATCGCCAGCTTCACGTTCGCCGCCACCTTGCGCCCCTTGACGATCTCGGCCGCGGCACGGAAATCCTCGATGCGGCCGTTGGTGCAGGAACCGATGAACACCTTGTCCACCGGGATGTCGGCGATCTTCGTGCCCGGCTGCAGATCCATGTAGGCCAAGGCCCGCTGCCAGCCCTCCGCCTGCACGGCATCCCTGGCATCGGCAGGGCTCGGGATCGAATCGGTCACCGGCAATACCATCTCCGGGCTGGTGCCCCAGCTCACCTGCGGCACGATGTCGGCGGCCTTGAGCACGATCTGTTTGTCGAAAACGGCATCGGCATCGGAGTGCAGTTCACGCCAATTCTTCACTGCCTGCTCCCATACCGCGCCCTTCGGTGCAAAAGGGCGACCCTTTACATAATCGATAGTTACATCGTCCACCGCGACCATGCCGCAGCGTGCGCCAGCCTCGATGGCCATGTTGCACAGACTCATGCGCCCTTCCATGGAAAGGGCACGGATCGCAGCGCCGGCGAACTCGATGGCATAGCCGGTACCGCCGGCGGTGCCGATATGACCGATGATATACAGCGCCACATCCTTGCCGGTGATGCCCTTGGGCAATTCCCCTTCAACAACAATGCGCATGCGTTTCGGTTTCTTCTGGATCAGGCATTCGGTGGCCAGCACATGCTCGACCTCAGAGGTGCCGATACCCATGGCGATAGCACCGAAGGCGCCGTGGGTGGCGGTATGCGAATCGCCGCAGACCACCGTCATGCCGGGCAAGGTCAGTCCCTGCTCCGGGCCGACGACGTGCACGATACCCTGGCGGACATCATCCATACCGAACTCGGTGATGCCGAACTCGCGGCAGTTGGCATCCAGCGCCTCGACCTGCGTGCGCGATACCGGATCGGCAATGCCCTTGGCGCGATCGGTGGTCGGCACATTATGATCCGGCGTGGCAATGGCGGCCGAGGTGCGCCACGGCTTGCGACCTGCATGGCGCAAGCCCTCGAAGGCCTGCGGGCTTGTCACCTCGTGCACCAGATGGCGGTCGATGTAGAGCAATACCGAACCGTCGCCGTTCGCCTTGACGACGTGCTGCTCCCAAACCTTGTCGAACAGTGTCTTTGCTGTTGCCGTTCCCATAATCAAACTCCGCCCGGCCCCTGTTGATCCATCAGGTCGCATCAGGTTGGCCGAATAAATTTCAACGTTGGCACAGCATACCGTTGCATGATCCGTGCAAAAAGCGAATTATTCTCCATATGATGATGAGTTTTTCTCATGTCCGGGAGATTTCGTGACCGATATCGGGCGTTTGCCGTCGCTCAACGCCCTGCGCGCTTTCGTCGTGGCCGGCCGCACCCTCAATATGGCTACGGCGGCGAAAGAGCTGTTTGTCACGCCGTCGGCGCTGAGCCACCAGATCCGCGGTCTGGAGGAGACACTGGGAGTCGCCCTGTTCGTACGCAAGCGCCAGGGGCTTGAGCTCACCGACGCCGGCCGGCAACTACTGCCGGGGCTCACCGAGGCCTTCGACCGCATCGGCGACACACTGGCCCGCCTGCAACCGCCCCCCGAAAGCAACATCCTGACGGTGAGCATGCTTTCCACCTTCGCCATGCGCTGGTTCATTCCTCGATTATCCCACTTCCAGCAGCTGCATCCCGACATCGAGGTGCGCATCTCCACCTCCGTGGCGCTGGTCGATTTCGCGCGCGAGGACGTCGACTGCGCGATCCGCTCCGGCCGTGGCAGCTGGCCGGGCACCGTCGCCGTGCGCCTGTTCGCCGAACAGCTCACGCCGGTCTGCAGCCCGAAGCTGCTCAACATCTCCCCCATCGCCACGACCGCCGACCTCGCCAGACAGACATTGCTGCACGCCAAGCTGCGCCCCGACGACTGGCGCGTCTGGCTGCATGCCGCAGGAGCTGGCGATCTCAGGCCTGCCCACGAACAGACCTTCGAAACCCGCAATTTCGCCATCCAGGCCGCGATCGACGGTGTCGGCGTGGCGATCATCGATCCGTCCCTGGTTGCCGACGAACTGCAGGCCGGACGACTGGTACAGCCGTTCCGGGTCACCCTGCCGGCGGACAGTGCCTACTACCTCGTCTGGCCTGATTGGCGCGAGGCACCTCCGAAGCTCACCGCCTTCCGCGACTGGCTGCTCTCCGAGGCCCAGGAGACATGATCGTGCACCCCCTGGAAATGTTTCCTATCATTCAAGGAGGGTGGGACGTTCTGATTCCGCTTTCAGTCGTCATATCCGATATGAGGGAAACAGCAGGGGGATAGCATGACCAGACTCTCTCAATCCGTAGCCACCATTATGATCGTCGGCCTGACAGGATTCATCGCTGCCTGCCAGCAGGCCAACAATACCGGCAGCAGTGCAGGCAACAATATCGATGCCTGCAAGCTCGTCAGCGCCGACCAGGCGAGCAGCATCCTCGGCACCAAGATCACGGTACGTGCCATCGACACCTCGGCGGCCGGGCCGGATGCCGCCTCGATGTGCAACTATGCGGGCGACAGCATCGGCAGCGGCTTCATGCTGATCGCCGCGCATATCGGTTACAGTGATGCGGCAGCGACGGTGGCCAGCCAGAAGAAAGAGGAATCGTCGCACCTGCCTCCGGGCATCCCGCATCCCACGTTCAGCGACATCAAGGGACTGGGCGACGCCGCCTATCTCTACGAGACGCCCGGCAGCTTCCAGTTGCATGTGCTGGCGCACGGCAACGCCATCGTGATCAACCGCAACACGGCCGCCAGCGCCGACGCGGTGGAACAGGCCAGGCAAATCGCTCAAGTTGCACTGCAGCGACTCAAATAAGGGAAATCCGGCCCGTGCAAAAACGGCCGGCTGGCAAGAGGCCATATCCGGGAGATCAGCGGCGTAGTGACAGGCTGGAAAACCAATAGCCGCAAACGCTCCCCACACGGTTTGCAACACACTTTGTCGAAAAGGCAATTCGCCGCTATTCTGCGGCTTCCTTTCCGGTCACCAGCCGGAGATTGCGGAGGAATTATGTCCATCAAGTCGGATAAATGGATTCGCCGAATGGCGCAGGAACACGGCATGATCGAGCCGTTCGTCGACAGCCAGGTGAAGCGTTCCGAGAACGGCACCGGCATGGTCTCCTACGGCCTCTCCTCCTACGGCTACGACGTGCGCTGCGCCGACGAGTTCAAGATCTTCACCAACATCAATTCGGCCATCGTCGACCCGAAGGACTTCAGCCCGCACTCGTTCGTCGACGTAAAATCGGACGTCTGCATCATCCCGCCGAACTCGTTCGCTCTGGCCCGCACCGTCGAATACATGCGGATTCCCAGAAATGTGCTGACCATCTGCCTAGGCAAGTCGACCTATGCGCGCTGCGGCATCATCGTCAACGTCACGCCGCTGGAACCGGAATGGGAAGGCCATGTGACGCTGGAGTTCTCCAATACCACCCCGTTGCCAGCCAAGATCTACGCCGGCGAGGGCGTGGCGCAGTTCCTGTTCCTCGAATCCGACGAGGAGTGCGAGACCTCCTACAAGGACAAGGCCGGCAAGTACCAGGGGCAGACGGGCGTCACCGTCCCCCGCCTGTAATCGAACCTGCGCCTGTAAGCGAGACAGAACCGTGAAACTTTCCGACATCCTGGCGGGGCCCGGCCCACACTTCTCCTGCGAGTTCTTCCCGCCCAAGACCGACAAGGGCGAAGAGAACCTCTGGCAATGCATCCAGGAGCTGGCCGTCATCGACCCGGCCTACGTGTCGGTCACCTACGGAGCCGGCGGCTCCACGCAGGATCGCACCAAGCGCATCGTTACCCGCATCAAGCGCGAGACTAATCTCGAACCGGTGGCGCACCTGACCTGTGTCGGCGCCACGAAAGAGCAGCTCGGCGAACTTCTCGACGAATATTCGGCCGCAGGCATCGAGAACATCCTGGCGCTTCGCGGCGATCCGCCGGAGGGCATGGACCATTTTCAGGCCACGGCGGGCGGTTTTTCCCACGCCTCGGACCTGGTGCGCTTCATCCGCGACCGTGACGGCTTCTCGATCGGCGTGGCCTCCTACCCCGAGGGCCATCCGGAATCGAAGAACGGTGTCGATGACGACATCCGCTTCCTGAAACTGAAGCAGGATCACGGCGCCGATGCGGTGATCACCCAGTACTTCTTCGATAATGAGAGCTTCTACCGTTTCCGCGACCTGGCCGTAGCCAGCGGCGTCACCATCCCGCTGGTGCCGGGCATCATGCCGATCACCAACTTCGATCAGATCGAACGCTTCTCGGCCATGTGCGGCGCCACCATCCCGGCCTGGCTGCATGCGCGGCTCGACCCGCTGCGTGGCGATCTCGAGGCGGTCAAGGCGATCGGCCTGGAAGTGGCGACCGAACAGTGCCGCGACCTGCTGGCCAACGGAGTGACTGCCCTGCACTTCTATACGCTGAACAAATCGGAAGCGACGATCGCCGTCTGCAACAACCTGCTCGCAGGTTAATCCTCCTCGGAACGGGGCGGCGCATCGGTCGCCCAGTGCAGCTGTTTGTAATCGAAGCCCTCGACCAGCGTCGGCTTGACGATGGCGAAATAGGGCGAACGGTCGAAATCGCTCGGCGTAAAGTGACTGTAATGCCGGAACTTCAGGCAGTCTTCTTCCGTACTGCCCGCCACATGTCGTGGCAGGATCGGATAACGCACCTGCTGGAATGCCTGCGCAATCATGGTCGAGCAGATGGCGCGCGTCGGATCGCCGCCACCGAATGCCAGCATGCGCCGGCGAAAACGGACGGGCATCGGCAGCGGCGCGTAAAAACGCAGCAGATCGAAAACGTTTTTCAGGTCGTAGGCATGGCCGATCTCACCGATGACAAAGGCGATCAGCCGGTCTCGGTCCGCGTCGGTCAGCCCGACAGGCCGGCAGATGCGCGTATTCAGCCGGGCGAACTTGGACAACGGCGAAGCAATCACTCCCTGCACGACATCGGCCTCGACCAGCATGTGCGGATCATCCCCGGCCAGGGCGTTGCCGACATAAAGCGCCGAATGAGACCAGTTGGACTGGGTGACATAGCGGATCACGCCACCGATGCGAGTGTCCCCTTCCACCAGCAGCACGTCGCCCGGCCGGAGGGCGGTCGCGAGCTTCGCTTCGCCCACCACATCGAAGGCTTCGTACCGGCTGAGCGGCTGGTTGAGGAACAGCGCCAGCCGTTGGCCGAGGCCATGGAGCCATTGGTTCATCCGGGTCCCCCGTTGCCGATCTCAAACAGGAGTCTAGCCGAAGCCGTCAATGCCAGCGGTGTCATCGAATCACCTCTTCCCAAAGCGGCCAGCGGAAAACTATACTGATAATATCGTTCGAACATGTGGAGGTGGATATGCAACGTCCAATCTGGGTTCTTGCTGCCAACAGCAGCAAGGCGATCATCTATCAGGCCAAGACGCCTGCCGCGCCGCTGGAGGAAGCGCATGTCTTCGAGCACGAAGCGGCGCGAAAACATACCCGCGACCTGACCAGCGACCTGCCCGGCCGAGCCTTCGACAGCGCCGGCGAAGGCAGGCATGCCATGGAACAGCCGGTCGATCCGAAACGCGAGGAGGCCATCCGCTTTGCCAAGCAGCTTGCCGATTTCCTCAATAAATCGTTGCAGGAGCAAAATTATTCGACGTTGCTGATCGCCGCCGCCCCCACCTTCCTCGGCCTGCTGCGCAGCCACTTCAGCGCCCCGCTGCAAAAAGCCGTGCAACAGGAGCTGAACAAGGATCTGACCGAAATGCCGGCGACCCGCATACGCGAAAAGTTCCCGCAGTTTTTATGACCACCGGTGGCGGGCCGATCAGCCCGTCGCTCGCCATGCTGATCCGGGCACAACCCCTGTTCGAGGGGCTCGATCAGCGGATGCTTGCGAAGTTGATCGACCAGGGACGACTGGTCGACTTCGCACCGGGCGACACGCTGATCCATGAAAACATGGATAACGATCAGCTGTTTCTGATCACCGAAGGGCTGGCGGCCGTCAGCAGCAGCGGCACGCCCATCGGCAAGCTCGCAGCCGGCGAACTGGCGGGCGAAATCTCCTCGGCGAAGATCAGCCC
>DATLWR010000100.1:0-3523 GCA_035576205.1 Mariprofundaceae bacterium | reverse complement strand
TACGATGTGAGACTTTTAGCTCGGACAGATAACATCAGCTACTTTCAGTTAACCAATTATACGCATTCCCCTACCCCTCTTATGGAAATGTTAGGAAAGCCGAGTAACGTCCATATATCAATAAGAATATTTCTGATTTTTCATAGGCAGATTCAGGGCATGCGATAGGCCCATGTCCGCCTCACAGCGCTTTAGTCGTGCCCACCAGTATGCCATGCCTTCTTGCCGTTACAGAAGAGGAGGGTCTACTTTCCAGATAAGGTTTATGCTGGGAACACTGCCCGGCAAGGGAGGCGATATGAAACCGATCGGAATCGTCTGGATCTTGTTGAGCCTGTCTCTTTTGGCGTCGTGCGGTTCATCCGACAACGAAAGCAATGAAACGACCGCGCCTCAGGCTACGCCCGAGCAGGTCGAGCAGATGCAGAAGGACGCGCAGAAGATCATCGAGCAGCAGATGACCAAAATGCAGCAGAAAGAAGCCGCTACATGGCCCTGCAGCCTGTTCCCGCAAGCCGATATCGAGGCACTGGCCGGCAATCCGCTCGACAAGGGCAGTTACGCCTTCGTCAACGCCGATGAAAACGGCCACCTGTACAAACGGGAAGCCTGCGACTGGTCGGCCAAGGGCGGCGAAGGCAACGAGGTCAGCCTGTGGGTAAGTCTGCCGAAGCATTTCAAGTCCGGCCAGGTGGAGTGTGATTCCGGCAGCGGTAATGCAGCGACCGGCATCGGCGACAAGGCCTGGTGGGATTACCAGAAATACTGGGGCATGGGCACCCTCAGGGTCTGCTCGTCCAAGGCAATGCTGGAAGTAAAGGTGACAGAGAAGAGCAAAAGCGAGGCAGCAGCCAAAAAGATCGCCACGACGATGGCGGAAAAGGTGCTGACATCGCAGTAACCTGAAACAAGCCCCGCCAACAAGCCACCGGCAATTGCCGATGGCTTGTTTCACTCACTTCATGATAATCGATCGCCAAATGCACAGCGACAAGGCAACAAAACACACCCTGCAGATCTGGGTCGATGCCGATGCCTGCCCGAAGGTTATCAAGGAGATCCTCTACCGGGCTGCCGAACGCAAGCAGGTAAAAACCACGCTGGTGGCCAACTCCAACCTCGCCATCCCCCGCTCGCCCTGGCTCCATTTCATTCGCGTCGAAGCCGGCTTCGATGTGGCCGACAAGGAGATTGCCCGCCTGATGCAACCCGGCGACCTGGTGATCACTGCCGATATCCCGCTGGCTGCCGACGCCATCGAACAAAACGGTTTCGCGCTGAATCCGCGCGGCGAGTTCTATACAAAAGACAACGTGAAGGCGGCGCTCTCCATGCGCAATTTCATGGACGGCCTGCGAGGCGCCGGCACGCTGACCGGTGGCCCGGCAGCCTTTTCCCACAGCGACCGCAGCACCTTTGCCAACCAGCTCGACCGTTTCCTGACCAGACACCTGAAGAGCAGCTGAAATCATGGCTTCCGACGACACACCCTGGTTCGTTTACCTCATTCGTTGCCGGGATGGCTCGCTCTATACCGGCATCACCACCGATGTGGCCCGCCGCTTCGCCGAGCATGAATCGGGCAAGGGAGCCAAATATCTGCGCGGCCGTGGGCCTCTGACACTCGCCTTCCAGCAACAGGTCGGTTCACGTTCCGAGGCTCTCGTTGCCGAAGCAACCATCAAGAAACTTGGCAAGGCCGCGAAAGAAGATGTCATACGGAGTGGACTACCGCTCTCTGCATAGCCGGAAAAACAGAAAAGCCCGGGCATCCATGCCCGGGCCTGATCAGCGATGACGATGCAGGGCAATCAGGCGTTCAGACGAGCAGACGCATGCCGCTTCATGGTCCGGGTCATCAGCTGCAGATTGCCGAGGCTGACGATGCTCTTCTCGCCTTCCGGCGTAGTGATCACGATATCCCTGCCGCCGGCATGCCGTACATCCATTTGGTTGCGATATTCCTCGCCATGCTTGACGGCGACCTGTTCGAGAAATTCACGGATCGATGTTTCAATAGCCATGGTATTTACCTCCTTGCCCGCTTGGGCTGGCGGCAATTTTGGCCAGTCCAATGACGAAAAAATGAAGTGATACTTAAAATTCGTGACTTAATTGCTTTAGGTGTTTTTCATGTCATGCAAGGCAAAGGTTTTGAGCCTCACATGCGGACAATCCGGCGGTTTGTGACACGTGCAAACCGCGTATCCATTCCGACATCGATGACCCCAGGAGTATCAGGGATGCGACAACGGCCGTAGCAGACCCCATGAGAACCATGACTTGGAGAATGGTACAACTCTTGCGTCATTCCCTGATCGGCACCGGAACAACCGGCACGGGAGAATGACTATGAGCAACGAATCATTGCCTTGGGACGACGAGGCGCTCGCGCGCATGGGGAAGATCCCATCCTTCGTCCGCAACATGGCCAGGGCCAAGATCGAGAAAGCGGCGCTCGAAGCCGGCGAAAACCGCGTCACCTCGGCCTTCATGGATGCCAAAAAGGCCAGACTGATGGGATAAAGCCATGCCTTACATAAAATTCTACATGACCCCCGGCTCCTGCAGTACGGGCATCCATATCCTGCTGGAGGAGCTGGGGCTGATCTTCGAAGCGTATGTGATCAACCTTTTAGCCGGCGACCAGTTCAAGCCGGAGTATCTCGTCATCAATCCGCGCGGCAGTGTACCCGCCCTCGTACTGGAGGACGGCACGGCACTGACCAGCTGGCAATCGATCGCCTGCCGGCTGGCCGAGGCTTACCCGAAGGCCCGCCTGTTACCGGAAAACGATGACAGGGCGCGGGTGATGAATGTGATGGATTACGCCGTCAACACCATGCACGGCGAGGGCTTCGCCCGCATCTTCACCACCGACCGCTTCGCGCTGGACGAGGAGGATGCCATGGACGAGCTGGCGCTGGGCCGCAGGATCGTCGATAAAGGCTTCGCCAGACTCGATGCGCTTCTGGAGGGGCGCGACTACGTCGCCGGCCAATTCAGCATCGCCGATGCCGCCCTCTTCTACATCGAGTTCTGGGCCGACCGCACCGACATCCCGCTGCCGGCCAACTGCCGCGCCCATTACGAGCGCATGCTGCAGCGCCCGGCGGTGCGGCAGGTATTGATGGAAGAGGGTTACGCACGAGTACTGAACGGTTAACGATTACCGAAGCATTCGGGTGCCCGATCAAGTGGGGGCATGCCCCTCCTCCGGATCGGCGTCATGGCTTTCGGAAGGTTTGACTTCATATACGACGACCGGAAACGATTGCCCGCAGTTGGTGCAACGCACCTTCTTCTTGCCCATGGCATCCCTCATTTTCTGGTTGGCCGGGTATCGCTTCCCGCAATAGATGCACTCGATATATTGCACCGCCCTCTCCTGCCGCTGCCGTTGGTGTTTCAACAGGTTAGACGAGATCGGGCGAATCGCCACCCTTCGGCGTTATTCGATCACCTTTTTACGGGTTACCTTGATCAGGCCGCGCTTCACCTTGCTGCTCAGGCGCCGCTCTTT
>DATLWR010000099.1:0-5396 GCA_035576205.1 Mariprofundaceae bacterium | reverse complement strand
GTCTTGGCGTATTCTATCGGGTCAGTACCGGTCTTCCAGCAATCGTAAGCCTGGCCGAGAGAGATACCGCCAGCAGCCGGGCTGTCAATGTGGCCAAAGGAACCACCGCCACAGGTGTTGATTACGTTGCCGTGGCCGAGGTTCTGGAAGAAGCCTGGCAGGCGCAGTGCGTTCATGCCGCCAGAGATGATCGGGGTGGTCGCCTTCATTCCATACCACTTCTGGTAGAAGTAAGGACCCTGGCACTCGTCACGTTCCAGCATGTATGCGAGTACGGTTTCCTTGGCGTGGCCTTCCATCTTGCCGTAGCCCATGGTGCCGGTGTGGATACCGGAAGCGCCCATCAGACGGGACAGCTTCATGTAGCACAGCGGATCCATACCCATCGGCGACTTGTAGGAAGTCACGGCGCCGTGACCGGCACGGTGGAAGTGCAGGAAGGTATCCGGGAAAGCACGGCGGCAGGTGGTGACGCCAGCCGGTCCTGTCACGAAGCCATCCACCAGGAAGGCCACGTGCTTCTCGCTGTTGTACTTGGCGAATTCGCCAAGGATGTAGTCGCCACGCTTGATCATTTCGCCATGGAAGTCGGCAGTCACGTTGGCGGAGAAAAGCTTGGCCTGACCGGTTTCCTGCTGTGCACGGTCCATAGCCTGTGCAACCTTCGGAATCACAACTTCCATCGGGCAGAACGGCTGGTTGGCCTGCGGCTCGTCGTTCTTGATGAAGTCGCCACCCAGCCAGAAGTCGTAGCATGCCTTGGCGAACGGCTCCGGACGCAGGCCCAGCTTCGGCTTGATGATGGTACCGGCGATGTAGCCGCCATCCACTTCCGGACGGCCCAGAACCTTCCACAGGTCGGCAATACCGGCGCTCGGGCCGTCGAACTTCTTGATCATCACTTCAGGAACCAGGAAGTCCAGCATACGCAGGCCAACATGGTCGCCCATGCCCTGGTTGTTACCGAGGATCAGGGACCACATGTGAGATACGTTGAAGATACCATCGGAGAGGTTCGGATCGAACAACTCAACCGGGTATGCAATCTTCATCAGGCCGCCACCCTTGACCGGGTCGTTGCCGAAGGCGGTTTCGTCGATTTCGTATACCAGTGCGTCAACACCGCGGGTGAAATCGTCGGTCGTGGAAACTTCAACGTTGGTACCGGTGGAAGACTCGGCAGCCACGTGCGCAGCAACTTCCAGGAAGCCGTAGCCCTTGGCCGGAATAAGTTTGTAAGCAACAAGCAGGTGCTTGCCGCCAGCGATCAGATCCGCTTCATTCAGATCCAGACGTGCGTAACGATTCGATTGATCCATTAGAGTAATCCCTCCAATTTAATTTGATGAGCAGCCACCCGAGCCGAGAGCCCCTCTCCTGTCAACGAGTTAAGGAATATAGCCCCATTCGTCGGTAGGCGGAAGTCTAGGGTGCGCTTCCATAATGTAAAATCAAAGGTTATGATGAATCGCATAAATATTATTGATGCGAGGCAAGCCGTGAACATCACCCTGAAACAGTTACAGATCTTCTCCACCGTTGCCGAGCAGCAAAGCTACACACAGGCTGCAAAAGTTCTATACCTGACCCAGCCGGCAATCTCCATGCAAATGAAACAGCTCGAGGAAGAGGTTGGCGTCCCCCTGTTCGACCGGCTCGGCAAGAACATCGCGCTTACCCAGGCTGGTGAGGAGCTGCTCCACTACGCCGGCAATATCCGCCTGCAGCTGGCCGAGGCCGAAGAGGTACTGGAGGAGATCAAGGGACTCAAACGCGGCAAGCTGCACCTGACCATGGCCTCCACCGCCAACTATTTCGCGCCACAGCTGCTGGCCGCCTTCCACCGCAAGTATCCCGATGCCAAGGTGATCCTCGACGTGACCAACCGCAGCGGCCTGATCGACGCCGTGGAGCACAACCGCACCGATATGGCGATCATGGGAAAACCACCGGGAGGCCACGGCCTGGTCGGCATCCCGTTCATGGACAATCCGCTGGTGATCATCGCCCCGCCCTCGCATCCGCTGGCCGGCCGCAAGCTGATCAGGCTGCAGGAACTGGCGCAGGAACCGTTCATCGTGCGTGAAGGCGAATCGGGAACCCGCATCGCCGCCGAGCGTTTCTTCGCTGAGCATGGCATCCAGCTGATCACCGGCATGGAGATGAACCGCTCCGAAGCCATCAAGCAGGCTGTAATGGCGGAGCTGGGCCTCGGTATCGTTTCTCTACATACCATCGAGATGGAGCTGGCGCTGAAACGGCTGGTGGTACTGAAAGTCGAGGATTTTCCGATCCTGCGCCAGTGGCACCTTGTTTACCGCAAGGGCAAGCGCTTCGCCGCCATCCCGGAAGCATTCAAGAACTTCGTGCTGGAGCGCGCCACCGAACTGATCAAACTGCCCGGCTTCTGAAAACCGGGCTTCACGCTAGAATCGAGCCATGCTGAACAACCGTATCCGCGTCCGCATCGATTTTGACTTCAAGGGCAAGACCCACAGCCCTGCCGCCGACCTCGACCTCGACAACCTGATGCAACAGCATGGCGACATTCCGTCGCTGCACGAACTGGTGGCGGCAGCTTGTTCGATCTCCCCCTACTCCTACGAATATGACGTCCTGTTGTCAGAAGCCCTGATCTTCGAAGAGGCGAGTGGCTTCACCGCCGAATTCATCCGCGACGGCTGGTTCGACGCCGAGGCGTTCGCCGAACGCTGGCACAAGGAGTTCAAAGTGGCGGAAATTACCCGCATCGCGGCCCAACATCTTGGTGTCGAATCGCTCGACCGGCAGCCGGCACTGAAAGCCGCCCTGCTGGAGTCATGGGAAGAGGGCCGGCGGGCAGGCCGGAGAGAACAGCTGCGGGAACAGTAACCCGCCTTTCGGAGACCACCACTCATTCCATTTAACCCTTTTTCGATCCTGCTGCGTTGATAGCTACAGGCGGATGCCTGAACAACCAACCTGCAAGGAGTCGAATCATGAAACCCACCCTGAAACTGGCCGCGGCACTGTGCACAGCAATATTGCTGGCCGCCTGCCAGGCCGAACAGAAATCGGTCACCGCAACGCAACCGGCGATCGATGCGCAAATTGCCCAGAATGAGGGCAAAACCGAAGCCGGCAGCATCGTCCCCGAACGGGCAACCGCTCCTGCACAAGCGGCAAAAATGCGGGCCGCCGACCGCGTCGCGGAATCGCCGGCATACACGTACGCCCCGGCCGCCGCGATCCGCCTGCCTTCCGAACCGCTCGACCGCGAAAACTACGCCCACTTCGACAACAATCCGGTCAAGCTGGCCAGCGAGCAGCCGGTCTCCACATTCAGCATCGACGTCGATACCGGCAGCTATGCCAACATCCGCCGCATCCTGAACGAAGGGCGACTGCCACCACAGGATGCCGTGCGCATCGAGGAGATGGTCAACTACTTCGCCTACGACTACCAGGGCCCTGCCAGCCGCAGGCAACCGTTCCGGGTCACCGCCGAGATGGCGCCGGCACCGTGGAACAGGCAGAAGCAGCTGCTGCAGATCGGCATCAAGGGCTATGAGGTGGACAAGCGCCAGCTGCCGCCGGCCAACCTGGTCTTCCTGGTCGACGTCTCCGGCTCGATGCAGAGCCCCGACAAGCTGGGGCTGCTGAAACAGTCTCTGGTCATGCTGAGCCGCCAGCTCAGCAGCCGCGACCGCGTCTCGCTCGTCGTCTATGCCGGCGCTTCGGGCGTCGTGCTGCCGCCGACGCCGGGCAACCGCTTCCGCACCATCGAGACGGCGCTGAACCAGCTGGAGGCCGGCGGCTCGACCAACGGCGGCGCCGGCATCCGGCTCGCCTACGCCATGGCCGAGCAGGCTTTCATCAAGGGCGGCATCAACCGCGTCATCCTGGCCACCGACGGCGATTTCAACGTCGGCACCGTCAATTTCGAGGCGCTGGTCGATCTGGTGGAACAGAAGCGCCAGACCGGCATCACGCTGACCACGCTGGGCTTCGGCCGCGGTAACTACAACGACCAGCTGATGGAGCAGCTGGCCGACAAGGGCAACGGCAACTATGCCTACATCGATACGTCGAACGAGGCGCGCAAGGTGCTGGTCGAGGAGGCCACCTCGACGCTGATGACCATCGCCAAGGACGTGAAAATCCAGATCGAGTTCAACCCGGCCGTCGTCAGGGAATACCGCCTGATCGGCTATGAGAACCGCGTGCTGAACCGCGAGGATTTCAACAACGACAAGGTCGATGCCGGCGAGATCGGTGCCGGGCACACGGTCACGGCGCTCTACGAGATCACACTGGCCGGTCACAAGGGGCTGATCGATCCGCTGCGCTACGGCAGCGAGGCGGCCGGCAAGGGCAGTCGCAGCGAGATCGGTTTCCTGCGCCTGCGCTACAAGCAGCCGGATGCGGAGACGAGCCAGCTGCTCGAATATCCGCTGCCTGTCGGCATGATCAAGCAGCGGCTGTCGCAGGCCAGCGAGGACTTCCGCTTCGCCGCCGCCGTCGCCGGTTTCGGCGCCCTGCTGCGCGGCGGCCAGTATGCCGACGGTTTCGGCTACGCCGATGTGGAGCACCTTGCCCGCGGCGCGCTCGGCAGCGATCGCTTCGGCTATCGCGCCGAGTTCCTGCAACTCGTCCGGCAGGCCGACCAGCTCGACGCCCGCGAGCCCAGCCAACGGCAGCCGCAGCCGTCCGATGACGGGCTGGTTATCGAATAGCCCGCTTGCCTGCAGGGCCCCTCGTCCGGAGGGGCCCTTCCTGGCCTGCCGGCATACGGCTACATTGCCTGCCATGCAGGAAGCGACCGACGAGGAACTGATGCAGGCCTACCGTGACGGCAATGCCCGCGCCTTCGAAACGCTGTATGCACGGCACAAGGGTGCACTGTTCCGCTTCATGCTGCGCTCCTGCCGGACACGGGCCATCGCCGAGGAGCTGTTCCAGGAGGCCTGGCTAAGGGTAATCCATGCCCGCAACGGCTATCAGCCGAGCGCGAAATTCTCCACCTGGCTCTACCACATCGCCAGCAACCTGCTGATCGATCACTACCGCAGGAACGGCAAATGGGACGAATACCTCGAGGATGATGCCGATGCCGTGCTTTGCGTGGCGGCGGCCACATTCGAGCAGCCGGAGCTGCGGGCGCACGCCAATGCCCAGATCCGGCGGCTGCTGGAGTGCCTGGCACAACTGCCGGCGCCGCAGCGGCAGGCCTTCCTGCTGAAAGAGGAGGCCGGGCTGGCCATCGAGGAGATCGCCGGGACCCTCGGTGCCGGCAGGGAAGCCATCAAAAGCCGCCTGCGCTATGCCGTGCAAAAACTCCGCGACTGCATGGGAGAGCTCTTATGAACGACGAACACAACGATATCTCCCGCCTCTACCGGCAGAGCCGCATCGAG
>DATLWR010000098.1:0-13223 GCA_035576205.1 Mariprofundaceae bacterium | reverse complement strand
GGGAAGCACGCGAATGTGCTCTGCGGGCAAGGCCGGCAGCACCTGATGCAACTCCCCGGCAATCGGTGTGCTGGGCACCGTGTGAACGTCGAAGCGCGGCAGGCAGGCCATTGCCCGCCGACGTTCCCGGGGTGAAGCCTGCGCCAGCCGGAAGGCGAGCGGCAGGTGATGACTCAGGACGCTACGCGGCCGCAGGCTTGCCGGCAGCCAGCCCAGTGCCATGCCGAGCGGCAGCGCCATGCGGTAATCGAAGGCGATCACTGCCCGGGGGCGAAAGCGGGCAATATGCAGCCACAGGCGGAGGGCGTTGCGCACCCCCGAACCGCGGCCGGTCGAGAAACGGTAGAGACCTGCAAGCGCCGGCCGCAGCTGTGCGAAGAAGGAGCCGGCCGTGCCCCATGCCAACAACCGCACCTCGCAATCGCGGGCGAGATCGCCGAGCACGACGGCGCTGACATGCTCGGTGCCGGCGTCACCGTCGAAACGGCCGAGGCCCAGGATACGCGGGCGGCTCATGAGCCGCCCCCGGAAGCCAGGAAGAAGACATTGGTGTCGGCCAGGACCGCGCCCTGCAACGGCCGCAAGCGGCCGGACCAGTGCGCCACCATCGGCCGGTAGTCGAACCCCTGCAGGTAACCGATCACCGCCTCGTGATCCTGACCGGCCTGACGCAGGTTGTCGGGAGAGATTTCGACCATCAGCACCCGGATGCGCCGTTCGCGCAGCCACGGCTCCGCACTCCGCAACACGGCCATCTCATGCCCCTCGACGTCGATCTTCACGAAATCGACCGTATCGATCCCACGCGCTGCAAGTTCGGCATCGAGCCGCACCGCCTGCACCGGCAACGCCTCGTGGCTGCGTGTGCCGTCAGCATCCGACGGGGCGACCAGCGAACCCTGGCCGAGATTGCCGGCCTGCGCCGGCCCGTAGTAGGAGAGCGTGCCGGCCACGTCGCTGACCGCGCAGGGAACCACCTCGACGTTGTCGACCCGGTTGATCGCCAGATGGCGGCGCAGCCGTTCGAGGATCGGCGGGCTCGGCTCGAACGCCAGCACCCGGCCGGCAGGGCCGACCCGTACGGCAGCGAGCAGGCTGTACTGGCCGATATTGGCGCCGATATCGACCACGATACCGCCCTGCCGCATGAAGCGTCGCGCCGCACGCACGCACTCCGGCTCGTAATACTGGTAGGCATAGATGCGCTTCTGGATGTATTCGTGCAGGTCCAGCTCGAAGCGTATGCCGTCGCCGTTGACGTACGGCACCAGCCCTTCGCTCGCGGGCAATGCCCGCCCCTGCAGCGACGAACTGAGTTCCGGCGGCAGCGGCAGATGCCGCAGCAGCCACAGCAGCAACCGGCGCATGATCGCTTGTGGCGCCATCGCTCAGGCCCCCGCCGGTCGCCGCTGCGACGCGACATCGCGCAGGAAGGCGCGGCCTGCCCTGCCGAAGCCGAGGTACCAGCCCAGGATCAGACAGCCGCCGGCCATCGCCGTAACCTCGAGCACCAGCGACAGCCAGCTGGCGGGATGAACGCTCCACACCACTGCGAACGCCGCCCCCATAACCGCCGCCCCCCACAGGGCCGGCCGCAGCAGCGCCTCCCGCACATACTCCAGCAGGGTGCAACCCAGGGCCCGGCGCACCAGCCACGGGAAGACCAGCGCATAGGTCACGACGAGCGGCAGCGCCGTGCCCAATGCGACACCCAGCGCGCCGTAACCCTGCACCAGCCAGAGGCTCAACCCGATATTCGCCAGCGCATCGGCCACGCTCAGCACTGCCAGCGGCGCATGCATGGCCCGTCCGTACAGCAGGCTGAACGACATCGTCTGCGCCGAAGCGACCAACAGCCCTGCCATCAGCACTTGCAGGATGACGGCGCCGTCGACGAACTCCGGCCCCATCCACAGCTCGATGAACGGGCCGCCGAACACGACGATCAGCCCGCCCAGGCTCCATACCGCCAGCGCAAAGACACGGGTCGCCATCAGGAAACGGGCGCGGAACGAGACATCGATCTCGTCGCGCGCGAAGACCGGCACCAGCATCGACACCACCGCCCCCACCACATCGCGGAACACCGTCGACAGTGTCGCCGCGATACCGAACAGGGCCACGGCCGGCAGCGACGCAAAGGCAGCGATGACGATACTGTCGGTCTGGAAACGGACCTGATCCGCCACGACGACCACCAGCACCAGCCAGCCGAAGCCGAACAGCCTGGATAGCCACAGCCGCTCTGGCGCGGCAAGGCGGATGCGCCAGGCGAACAGCCGGCGCGACAGCAGCATCAGCCCGCCCCAGGTCAGCAGACTGCTGAGATAGGTGACCAGCGCCAGCCCCAGCAGTCCGTAGCCGCTGACGATCACCCAGCCGTAACCGCCAATGCGCAGTAGCAGTGCCACCGCCTTGACGTAATTGACGTGATCGAAACGCTGGTGGGCCTGCAGCACCGCCGCGAAGGGCTGCCCCCAGAAGCCGAAAGCCAGTGCCAGCCCCAGCAGGGCGAAGAAAACGATGAAATCGGAGCGGCTCATCACTTCACCGAAAAATCTTGCGGGAAGGAAGCCGCCGAGCAGCAGTCCGATGCCCGCTACGGCCAGTCCGATCAGCAGGAAAAGGAACAGCGAAGCGTGGAACAGCGACTGGAACTGGTCGCCTCTCCCCTCACGGATCAGCACGGCACCGGAACGTACCGTCGCTGCATTGACGCCGAAATCGAGTACCATCAGCCATGCCACCAGGTTTCCCGCGACAACCCAGACGCCGAATCCGCTCGGCCCGAGTCCGTGCATCAGCAGCGGCGTGATACCGAGCAGCATCCCCGCGTTCAGAAGATAAAGCAGCCACTGGCTGGAAAGGTTGCGGATCAGGGTGCCGAGCAAGTGTCCTCCCTACGCTTGCTGCCTGGCGGGAATCATCGGCAGGGCATCATCACCGGAGCGACTCGGCCTGCTCCCAGATGACGCGCTGGGCGAGTGCCCGGTGCAGGGTATGCTCGTCGAGATATTCCAGCTCGCCGCCCTCCGGCACGCCGCGGGCGATGCGCGAGATCTTCGCGCCCGAGGCCTGATAGCGGCGGGCCAGGAAATGCGCCGTCGCCTCGCCATCCACCGTAGCGCTGGTGGCAAGAATCAGTTCCACGCCGGGCACCACGCGCTTGTCGAGCGAGGAGAGCCACAGTTTGTCCGGGCCGATACCGTCGACCGGACTCAGGCGGCCGTGCAGGGCATGGTACTTGCCGGCAAAGCCCTGGCCGCGCTCCATGATCAGCACGTCGACCGGCTGCTCGACGACGCAGATCAGCTTCGTATCGCGGCGCACGTTATCGCATATCTGGCAATGCCCCTGTTCGGCGAAGCAGCCGCAGCGCTCGCAGAAGGTCACCTTGTCCTGCAGTTCGGCAAGCGCCGCCGCCATCTGTTTCAGATCCTCCGCCGGCCGTTCCAGAAGATTCAGCGCCAGGCGCATGGCGGTCTTCGGGCCGATGCCCGGCAGGGTGCCGAGCATCTCGACCATGCGGGCCAGCGCCACGGGCATGCCTGGGAAATGCATCAGAGCGAAAATCCGGGCGGCAACGGCATGCCGGCCATCAGCTGCTGCTGCCTCTGCTTGCTGGTCTCCTCGACCGACTGCGAGGCGGCGTTGAAAGCGGCGGTCACCAGATCCTCGAGCAACTCCCTGTCCTGCTCGGCCATCAGCGACGGATCGATCTCCACGCGCTTGACGATGCGATCGCCGCCCATCAGCACCTTCACCATGCCGCCACCGGCCTCACCGGTCACTTCCATGGCTGCGATCTCGGCCTGCATCTGCTGCATCTTCTCCTGCATCTTCTTGGCCTGCTGCATCATCTTTCCCAGATTCATTCATCCTCCCCTGACATCAGTTCCTCTTCCGGCACCTCGATACCGGCCGGCATCACATTCACCAGCGTGGCACCCATCTCCTGCATCAGCGCCTGCACGTGCGGATCGCTCTCGGCATTGTGGCGCAGCCTTTCGGCTTCCGCCGCGGCCTGTCGCACCCGCGCCTGTGACAGCGACTCGCCGTCGTTACCCTGCCGGCTCTCCCAGAAAATCTCGCGACCCATCCATTCGCTGAAGGCACTGCGCTCGGCAGCGGCGACGGCCCGCTCCTGGTGCTTGTCGAGCGCCAGCCGCACCTTGGCGCCGTATTCGAGGCAGATCACATGCTCGAGCATGGCGGCGACACCGGGGCGGATCTTGCCGTAGGCCTCCACCGCCGCCTGCCAGCTGTCGAAGCTGCGCGGCGCCGGGCTGCCCTCGCCGTGCAACGGCAGGTCGGGTTCCACGGGGAGTTCCGCCGTGGGTTCCGTTGTGGACTCCAGCTGCGGTTCGGCAGCAGGTGCCGCGACAGCTTTTTCGGGCAATGGTGCAGCCTTCGACTCGTCGGGCCGGGCCGCATCGCGTTTTGCGGCTTCCGGCGCCGGTTTCTGCTTCGCCGGTTGCGGGGCGGGCCTGGTCTCCGGCATCTGCGGCTGACCGGCCGGCAGCGCCAGTACCGGTGCCAGCTGCTGCAGGCCGCACAAACGGATCAGCACCATCTCCACCCCGAGCCGCTCGTCCACCAGCCCCAGATCGCGCAGGCCGTGCAGCAGCACCTGGTAGCGCAGATCCAAACTCTGGCCATCCAGCAGGCCGGCACGCTCGCGCAGCCACTGCCGATGGCCGGCGTCGTTCTCCTCGTCGAGCAGCCCTTCGTCGACCTGCACGCAGGCGAGACTGTGCCAGGTGGCGGCCAGCGTCTCGAGCAGCGTACGCGGGCTGTGGCCCAGCCCTGCCGCCTCGCGCAGCAGCTTCACGGCCACCGCTGCCTCGCCGGCAAACAACGCATCCGACAGTCGGGAAACCAGTGAGGAGCCGACCAGGCCGAGGGCGGCGCGCACGTCGTCGGCCTTCACGCTCTTGCCGGCAAACGCCAGCACCCGCTCGGCCAGCGACAGCGCATCGCGCACGCTGCCGTCGGCGGCACGGGCAATCGCGTGCAGCGCATCGGCATCGGCGTCGATCGACTCCTGGCCGAACACGTGCGTCAGGTAATCGGCGATCTCGTCGGCACCGAGCCGGCGCAGGTCGAAGCGCTGGCAACGCGAACGCACGGTTACCGGCAGCTTCTCCACCTCGGTGGTGGCGAGGATGAACAGCACCCGGGCCGGCGGCTCCTCCAGCGTTTTCAGCAGCGCATTGAAGGCGCTCTTGGAGAGCATGTGCGCCTCGTCGATGATGTAGACCTTGTACTTCAGCGTGGAGGGCGGATAACGAACGCCGTCGAGAATGTCGCGCACGTCGTCGACGCCGGTGTGACTTGCCGCATCCATCTCCTGCACGTCGAGATTGGCACCGGCAAGGATGCCCTGGCAGGCGGCGCATGTGCCGCACGGCTCGCCCCCGGAAGGGGCCTCGCAATTGACCGCCATCGCCATCAGCCGGGCGATGGTGGTCTTGCCGACGCCACGAATGCCGCACAGCAGATAGGCGTGCGCCAGGTTGCCGCTCTGCATCGCGTTCTTCAGCGTGCGGACCACCACATCCTGACCGACCAGATCGGCGAACTTCTGCGGCCGCCAGCGGCGGGCCAGTACCAGATACGACATCCTCGCTACTCTATGTAGATGCTGATTTGATTGCCATCCCGACAACCAACCGCATACAAGAACAAAGGCGCGACAAATGGCAGGAGCCATTTGGACGGCCGCAGGCAGCCCGCAGGGCAAGCATCAGGATGATGCGCGTCTATGCGCACCCGCGGCTGCCGGACATGTCCTATTTCTGCTGCAGGTTGGTGACGCCGTCCCAGTCTTCGGGCGGCGGCGTATGGCTGTATAGCTGCACCCGCTCCAGCAGCATTTCCGAAGGTCCGTCACGGTGCTCGGCCAGAATCTCGCGCAGCTGCTTCCCGGCCTCGGCGTATTGCCGCTGCGACATCATTTGCCACGCCTTCTCATAGGCCCGGCACACCTCCTGCTGACCTGCCGGCAACAGGGATCTCTCGCCGATCGGCTCGTAGAGATCGACCGGCTTCTGACGACCGACGACGCGCACGCGATCGACGAATCGCGCCGCGATCGTGTCGCGCACCAGATCGTAGGTATCGCGACTGATCAGGATCGGGGTGCGGTACATCTTGCAAACCCCCTCCAGCCGGCTGGCGAGGTTCACGTGATCGCCCATCATCGTGTAGTTCATGCGGCTCTGCGTTCCCATGTTGCCGACCACCATCGGGCCGCTGTTCAGGCCGATACGGATACGCACCTCAGGATACCCCGCCTCGATCCATTGCGGCCGCAGCGTATCCAGTGCCCGCTGCTGCTCCAGCGCGGCCAGCACAGCCTGCGTAGCGTGATCCTCCATCGGCAACGGTGCACCGAAAAAGGCGATGACGGCATCGCCCTCGTATTTGTCGATGGTGCCGCCGCGCTCGAGGATGATGTCGCTCATCGCGGTCAGGTACATATTGAGGAACTGCACCAGCTGCTCGGGGCTGAGATGCTCGGAGAACGACGAAAAGCCGGCGATATCGGAGAACATCGCGGTCATCTGGCGCTCCTCGCCGCCGAGCTTCAGCAGCTCCGGATGCCTGGAGAGGTTGTCCACCACCCGGGGCGCCAGGTAGTGCGAAAAGGCGTCGTGGATAAAGGCGCGCTTGCGCGATTCGATGATGTAGTCGAGCAGCGTCACCGGCAGCGTGGCCATCAGGATGCCGACCACCAGATAGGTGACCTGGAACCAGATACCGTAGACCGCAAACAGCCAGATCGACACCAGCAACACGATCGCCGGCATGCCGATGATGCTGATGCTCTGCAGCAGCGGGCCGCGGCGATGTACCAGATAGCCGCAGAACATGCTCAGCAGCAGCACCATGAACAGCTGCGCCACTTGCAGCGACGGCGGGCTCTGGATCTCCTGCTGGTGCAGGATATTGGAGATCGCGGCGGCGTGCGCCTCCACACCGGGGAAGGCCGAATCGAACGGGCTCGGCCGGTAGTCGTAGATGCCGACGGCGGTCACGCCGACCAGCACGATGGCATCCCTGAAAACCGACATGTCGGCCTTGCCCGCCAGCACATCGGCAGCCGACACATAGCGGAAGGTGCGGGCCGGCCCGTAATGATTCAGCAGCATGCCGCCGCTGGCATCGGTACGTATCTCCTGCTTGCCGAGACGCACGCTCTCGACCCCGGCCGGGCCGATTTGGGCCGTCAGCGACGGCCAGCCGAGTGCGACGCGCAGCGTCTGCAGATCGAGGCTTGGATAGATCAGGCCGTTCAGCTCGGCCAGCATCGGCACCCGGCGGACCATGCCGTCCACATCCGGGAAAAAGTTGAAGAAACCGCTGACATCGCCGGCCCGGGAAAAGCGGGCGATATTGCCTTCCACGCCCGCCATGACCGGCACGTACGGCAGCCTGTCACCCGCCAGCTCCGCCGTCATGGCCGACAGCTCCAGCAACTTCGATTCCTGGCCCAGCGCGGCGCGCGCCTCGACCGGCACGCGCTTGCCCGGCGAGTAGAAGAAATAGCCCAGCACCAGCCGGTCGTGGTATTTCTTCAGGATATCCTCGAAGGCGGCATCGAGATCCCCCAGCACCCGGTGCTGCTCCAGCCAGCCCTGCACCGCCGCGGCCTGCGCATCGGATTGCCCGAGCAGGCGGAGCGTTTCGTCAACCGGATTGGTCTGCTCTTCGGAAAAAACGATATCGAAACCCATGGCGGCGGCATGGCCGTCGCCCAGCACCCGTTCGATCAGCGTCCCCAGCCGGTCTCGCGGCCAGGGCCAGCGTCCGATCTTGGTCAGCGATTCGTCGTCGATCGCCAGGATCACCACCCTGGGGTCGGGCTTGATCACCCCCCTGGCCTTGAAACGCTGGTCCAGCGTCTTCATCTCGATCTGCTGCAGGAAATCCGGTTTGGCGACGGCGATGCCGAAGGCGACCACGGAAAGCAGAACGACCAGCGGATAGCCGAACCAGCGCTGGTAACGTTCGATGAAGCTGGTAATGGCCTGCAGCATTCCTCCCCCTGTGGACTCGTCTTCAAGGGTAGCCGCTCTTGCTGAAGATGGAAACATGGAACGCTTGGCGAAAACGGGCGATTCGACAAAAAAAGAGCCCCGCGATGCGGGGCTCTCGATACGATCCGGCAGTTTCGCTTATTCGGAGCGGGTGCGCTCTTCCTGTTCCTGCGCGGTCTTGCATTCGATGCACAGCGTGGTCACCGGCCGGGCCTGCAGGCGCTTGATGCTGATGTCGCCACCGCATGCCTCGCAGATGCCGAACTCGCCGGCCTTGATGCGGTTCATCGCCTGGTCGATCTTGCGGATCAGCTTGCGCTCGCGATCCTTGATGCGCAGATCGAAGTTCAGGTCGGTCTCCATGCTGGCCTGATCGGTCGGATCCGGGAACGAGGTCTGCTCCATATCCTGCATGGCATGCATGTTGTCGTTCTGGCCCATTTCGAGTTCGGCCCGCCAGGCAGTCAGTTGCTGTTCAAACTCAGCCAGCTGTTTCTTGTTCAGTGCCATGCCTGTTTCCTCCACGCACTTGTCAATTCTGCTTACCGGATCACATCACCCGGTTAAAATCGCACATCCGGGCCGCACATCCGGACGACGCCCTTAGTGCACCCGGTCACGCCCGATCAAAAGGGCGCGAACATTAACGGCTCGACCGTTGACTGTAAATGCGGCAACCGCCTAGAGCAATGCGGCAAACTTCCGCATCCAGCCATCGGCCAGCTGCGCCATCTCCGGCAGCTGCGCCAGCTCGCCGGCATTGACCGCCGACATGCCGGTACCGCAGGGATTGATAGCCGCGAACCAATGCGGCTCAACGGCCACATTGAGCGCCATTCCGTGATAAGCCACGCCATGCACCACCCGCACCCCGAGCGCGGCAACCTTGCCGCCAGCCGTCCAGACGCCGGGAAAACCGCAGCGCCGGCCGGCCGAGATACCGAAATCCGCCAGCAGATCGATGCACGACTGCTCCAGCAGTGCCACGTATTGCCGTACCCCGAGTCCACGCTGACGCAGGCTGATCACCGGATAGAGCATGAGCTGGCCCGGCCCGTGGAAGGTGGTCTCTCCGCCACGATCGACGTGGAGTAGCGGTGCCGGAAGTTCCATCACGACACGGTTATCCACGCCGCGCCGGCCGGTGGTGTAGACCGGCTCGTGTTCGCAGCTCCAGACGATTTCGTGTGCCATTCCGTCGGCGACCTGCCCGGCGCGCTCACGCAAGCGCTGCCACATCGGCAGATACGGCTGCCGGCCCAGCCACTCCCGACCGCACGACGTTTCAGGTATCGGCAATTGAGTTTACTCGGGAAGTACCGACGGCCCGGATGCCCTCCGCATCACCTCACCGACCACATCGAGCATCCGGTAGCCGAGATCCGATTCGCGCGGATTGGAGGACTGCACCATCAGCGAGGCGCACTCGTAGAGTTTGGCCAGCGCCGCGGCATCCGAGGCGATCATGTCCAGGTCGATGACGATCTTCCGCTCTTCAGACATGGCCCGAGCCTAGCACAGGGGTCGCACGACAGCCCGGTCTGGCCCCGTGTGCCGGTCAGCCGAAATGGCAGACGTAGTCGAGCAGTTCCGTCACCTCGATATCGAAGCGTGAATTGCCCGGCACCTCGAAGCTTTCGCCGGCGGCGTATTCCTGCCAGTCGTTTTCGCCCTGCAGACGCACCCGGCAACGTCCGGCGGTGATCTCCATGACCTCGGGCGCACCGGTACCGAAGTTGTAGCTGCCCGGCAGCATGATGCCGAGCGTCTTGCTCTCGCCCTCGGCCGTCGTAATGCTACGGCTGGTCACCCTGCCGTCGTGATAGACATTGGCTTTCTTGTTGATGTCTGCATTCTTGTACATCGATATCCCCATTCACCTGATACTGCGCATGAAATCAAGGCCGCGCAGCTTATACGGGCCGCATGGGCAGGCAAGCCCCTGCGGTCAGGACCGCCTGCCGGCCACCAGCCACATATCGTCGGCGAACGGCTGGTGGTCGCGCCAACGGAAACGCCGGATCACGAGTCCTGCCTCCCGGCACATGCGCAGCAGCGTCTTCGGCCTGAAATAGTTGACCGCTTCGGGATCGCGGAAGCCGTTCCAGCTGTCGCCGTTCAGCCGGCGACCGAGACAATCGTAATTCGGCACCCTGATGATTACCCTGCCGTCACGCTCCAGATGCCTGGCGCATTGCCGCAGCAATTCGACGGGACGGCTCTCACGCTCGAGAAACGCATCCATGACGACACCGCTGAAATGCTCCTCGCTGAACATCGGGAAACCCTCGCTGGCCTCCCCGGCATGGACCACCCAGCCGCCGCGCCCGCGCGCGATACTGTCGGCAATGGGCGACAATACCCGCGACATCTCGATGCCGAACGGCGTATAGGCCGGGTCGAGGTCTTGCAGGAAATCCCCCGCACCGCAGCCGACATCCAGCACATTGCCGGGCCTGAAGTGGCGACGGATCAGGTTGTGCATCCGCTCCGAAACGTCACCGCTCCTGCCTTCGTACTGGGAAGACTCCGCCGCCGGTTCGGGATTCTCCAGGTAGACCATGCCGCAACCGCAGCGCTTGATCTCCTTGCCCTCCAGACGGTGCGCCACGGCTCCGGCATGGTTGTCGGCGCCGCACAACGGGCAAAGGCGGTGCATCACGGATGCTCCATTGCGCCGTAGATCTCGGCCGCACCGTCGGGCTCGCAGACCAGCAGGGTGTCGCAGCCGGCAGCCAGCGCCTGCCGGGCTGCTCCCGACACCGAGGTGCCGACACCTTTCATGCAGAGGTCGTCGCTCCAGATGCGGCCGGCAAAGCCGAACCTTCGGCGCAGCACATCATTCAGCCAGAAGGGAGAAAGTGTCGCGACCTGGCGCTCCACCTGCGGATAGATCACATGCGCCGTCATGATGTGCGCAAGCTCCGCATCGATCAGCCGGCGGAACGGTTCGGCCTCGGCGAGCAGCGTGGCGAGCGGCGCATCCGCTTCTGGAATCGCGACATGCGAATCGGCGTTGGCACGGCCGTGTCCCGGGAAATGCTTGCCGACCGCCTCGATGCCGGCGGCGGCCAGACCGCGCAGGCAGGCCGCGCCGAGCTCGGCGACCACCGCGGCATCGCCGCTGTAGGCGCGCCGGCCGATGATGCCATGGCCGTCCGGATGGAAGACGTCGAGATCGGGAGCGCAGTTGTGCGTGAAGCCGAGCCCGGCGAGCGCCTCGCCGACACGGCGATTGTCGTCGAACACAGCCTGCCGCGCCGCTCCCGGATCGGCGCGAAACATCTCGCCGTACTCCGCCGCATGCCGGCGGCCCGAAAAGGGCTCCCACGGCAAGCGGTTCACCCGTCCGCCCTCCTCGTCGATGGCAGCCCAGGTCGCTTGCCCCGTCGCTTCGCGCACCTCGGCGAGCAACGCCTGCACCTGTCCGGCACTGTGGATATTGCGGGCAAAAAGAATAATGCCCAGCGGCGGCCGCTCGCACAGCCAGTGCCGCTCCTCCGCCTCCAGTTGCCGGCCGCGCAGGCCGATGATCAGTGACCGGTGCATAGGCAGCAGCATAACCGGATCGGCCGTGAAACAAAGCCTCCGGCAAACCGGAATCCTGATGAGGCCTGAAGGCGCACGAGCGCCCGAATAACTTGACAGCCGTCCGTCGGTGGACTTAAAACTCCGGCACACTTGTCCACTTCGCGCCAGGGAGGCCGCCATGAAACGCCGGATCAAAAATAGCTTCTGCCAACTGCTGATTTTCTCCATTGTCTGCCTCGGCCTTCCGGTCATGCCTGCGCAGGCCGCCATGGTCGGCACGGCCGAGACGCTGCATGCTTCGGCCGCCACGCCGGAGCGCGCCAAACTGGATGCCTTTCTGGCCCGTGCCGATGTCCAGCAGCAACTGCTGCAACTGGGTGTCAGTCCGGCCGAGGTGAAGATGCGGGTCGCCGCCCTCACCGATGATGAAGTGGCCAAGTTCAATGCCAAGTTCGACCAGCTGCATCCGGGCGGCGACGTGGTTGGTGCCGTACTGGGTGCCGCCCTCGTCATCTTCCTGGTGCTGTTGCTCACCGATATCCTCGGTTTCACCAATGTATTCGGTTTCGTCAAGCATCCGAAACGCTAGGCGCTGATCATCCAGCGCATGCCCTTGCCCCGTCTCGCATGGCACGCCCGCATCATTGCGGGCGTGTTCGTTTTGGTCTGGCTCTCCGGTTGCGTGGCGCAGCAGACGGGCCGCCTGCTCGAAGCACCGCCCGCCTCACTACCGGCCAGGGCCGAACTCGGCAACGTTCCCTACTACGCGCAGCAGGCGCACCAGTGCGGCCCGGCGACGCTGGCCATGACGCTCGGCTGGAGCGGCCTGCATTTCACCCCTGAGCAGCTGGAACCCGAGGTCTACATCCCGGGCAAAGAGGGCAGCCTGCAACCCGAGATGATCGCCGCCGCCCGCCGGCACGGCCGGCTCGCCTACCTGCTGCAGCCCAGCCTTGCCGACCTGCTCGCCGAGGTGGCTGCCGGCCATCCGGTGATCGTGCTGCAGAACCTCGCCCTCTCCTGGTATCCCATCTGGCATTATGCGGTGGTGATCGGCTACGACCTCGATCAGCGCACCGTCACGCTGTACTCGGGGCCCGACGAATCCCGCCAGACGCCGATCTCCACCTTCGAATACACCTGGGCACGCAGCGGTTACTGGGCGCTGTTGACGCTGCCTCCCGGCGAACTGCCGCGAACCGCCAGCGAGGAGCGCTATCTGGAGAGTGCGCTGGCGCTGGAACAGACCGGCCAGCTACAGGCGGCGGCGACATCGTACAGGGCGGCGCTCGGCCTCTGGCCCCAAAGCGAGGCGGCCCGTATCGGGCTCGGCAACAGCTATTATGCGATGGGGAAACTTGCCGACGCCGAGGCCGCCTTCCGGCAGGCCAGCCGTGACCATCCGCAGTCTGGGATCGCCTTCAACAACCTGGCGCAAACCTGTGCCGACGAGGGGAAATATACCGAGGCGCTGGCTGCCGCCCGGCGGGCGGTCGAACTGGGCGGCAGGCTCGCCGACACCTTCCGGCAGACCCTTGCCGATATCCAGGCAACCATTCAGGCAAAAAAGGTGAAGCCGGCAGTCCGGTAGCGCCGATCTGGTGCGACGGGCGTTAGCGTAAACTCCTGACGTCGAGTTTGTCGCGCAGC
>DATLWR010000097.1:0-6443 GCA_035576205.1 Mariprofundaceae bacterium | reverse complement strand
TTGAGATAACCGCCCTTGCCAAACCACTTCTTGAAATAATTGGAGACATCCTGCCTGTTCGCGAGAAACTCCTGATCAATTGGTGTAATACGAAGGTTCTTGCTGAGCACCGGCAACATAGCATCGTAATTGCCACTGTTGATGGCATTTTCCGCCTGTTTGAGAATGGCGCGAAGTTCATTGTGAATGGCAGCATCCGGTTCGCCTTCGGCGTAAACGTTGCCGACGCAACAGAACAACAATAATGAAGCAACAACTACTCGTCTGAACATGGCCCACCCCTGTAATAAGCACGAAGGATGATTGTTAATGCCAATCCTGAAGCCACATCCAGCACGTGATGTTGATGTACCAATAAGGTCGATCCGATTATGGCTGCCAACCAGAGCATTAACAAGCCACTTATCCAGCCACGGCTCCTTTCTGCTATGGCCAGCATGATGCAGGAGGAAAAAACCACATGCAGCGACGGCACAAGGTTATGCGGCCGGTCAATGCTGAAGATAGTGGAGAAAATGCTGTCGTATGGTGCTGTATCCGGAAGCGCGCGGGTAAACCCCAGGCTCGCCGGAAGCAGCAGGAACAGCACGCCCGAAATCAACGTGCCGGCAATCAGCTGTTTGCCGAGACGCGGCATATCTGTCGGTGCCAAAACGAAGGCAGGCATAAGAAAAAGCAGGTACATCGACAGGTAAACCCAGATAAACTGCGGAACAAATGGGATGGAAAGTTCGAAAGGCAGGTAGAGTTGAAACAACTCATCCCTGTGGTCGGTCAGCCAGTTGGCGCTCGGATACACGGAGAAAAATGCGACACTGATCCAGAATACCCAATACAGATAAGTTATTAGTTGGTGTTTTTCTTTTGCTACAACGCCAGGCATTCAGCAGAATCTTCAGGGCTGGATGAGCCCGGAGGTGAGCAGGTTGAAGGCCCCCATCACCAGCGGGCCAATGATCGCCGGCAGTACATTCAGCACCAGCAATGTCACGATAATCAGGAACCCGTAGGGCTCCACGCGTGACAACCGGTAAGCCCATGGTCCCGGCAGCAGACCGACTGCCACGCGGCCGCCGTCCAGCGGCGGCAACGGCAGCAGATTGAAGATACAGAGCACCAGATTGATCAGGATGGAGGCCTGCGCCATCAACGCCAGGGGATCGGCAAACCAGGCGGCGGTTGCCGGCAACTGCGCTGCGATCCACAGCAGGCCGGTGGAAAGCAGCGCCAGCAGCAGATTGGTGAGCGGACCAGCCAGCGCTACCCAGATCATGTCCTGCTTCGGATGCCGGAGCTTGCGGTAGTCGATCGGCACCGGCTTGGCGTAGCCGAACATGAAACCGGTGTGCAGTACCAGCAACACCAACGGGATCAGGATCGTTCCGACCGGGTCGATGTGCTTGATCGGATTGAGCGTCAGCCGTCCCATCCAGTAGGCCGTGTCGTCACCCAGCTTGAAGGCCACCCAGCCGTGCGCCACTTCGTGCAGCACCACGGCGAAGATCACGGGCAAGGCCCAGATACTGATATTGACGATAATGCTGTCGATATTCATCGGCACCTTCCGTTGTCATGGGGACTTTGACCGGCAGGCAAACTAATGGAACAAATCCCGGTCCGAAAGAACCGATCCTCCTCTATTGGGAGGGTGATTCGCACCCAAACCGGTTTGACAACGCTCGGCACGGCATCTACACCCCCGATGCGCTTTGCGTAAGGAGATTGATTATGAATCGATTCGCAAGCTTCCTGATCGCTACGATCTTTCCCATGTTTCTCCTGTCCATGGCTCAGCCGGCTTCGGCTGGCGGTTATGGTATGTCTGATATGTCCGGCATGAAGGAGAGCAGCGGCTCGATCACCCTTCTCTCACCCAAGAACGGACAGACATTCAAGAAAGGCACCGGGCTGAAGTTGCGCTACGATGTACACCTCAGCCCTACCGGCAACCATCTGCACGTCTATGTCGATGACCAGAATCCGATCATCGACCGGAATGTGGAGCATTGCCCGTGCAGCCTCAAACTGCCCGACCTGGCGCCGGGAATGCACTCGATTGCCGTCAAGGAAGCGACCGCCAACCATGTGCTAACCGGCGTGGAATCCACCGTTTCGTTCTCCGTCAAGTAAGCCGACCGTGGCCTGCCATTGCCGACTGTTCAGGGTTCAGGCAATGGCCCGGCCACTGCCGGGCCCTGACACCCGTCATTTTATGGCCATTTATTCAAGATCGAGCGACGGATAGTCCTTCTCCGCCTTCGTCTCGATAGAGATCAATATCTGTTGCAGAAGGGACATGACCAGCATGCGGTTGTCTTCGCGCGAACGGGCATCGACGACAAATACCGGAATGTCACCGAGATTCAATCGTTGCGCCAGCTCATCGAGACTTATTGCCTCCGCCATATCCTGCTTGGTCGCGCCCACCACTACCGGGAAATCCGGCAAATCGGACCACACCTTGATCATCTCCTTGGCCTCGGCCAGAGCCCTCTCGGAAGCGCTATCGACAAGAAATATGCCGCCCAATGCCCCCTTGGAAAGGATCTTCCACATGAAGTTGAACCTGGCCTGGCCTGGCGTACCGAACAAATGAACGTCGAGTCCGTCGTCGACATGCAGAATGCCGAAATCCATACCCACCGTCGTCATACCTTTGTACTGGGCCAGATCACCGGTCGTCGGCACATCCTTGCCTGAAAACTGCTCGTCACTGACATGCTTGATCAGTGTGGTCTTCCCGGAACCGAATGGTCCGGTGACCAGAATTTTCGCGATCATTACTCTTTCGCTCCTCTCAACAAGCGTGCCATGATTCTGGATACAACTTTAGCAGTATCTGTGGGCGCCACCACAGAAGCTGGCTTCGCAGAGGGGGGGCCTCCTCCCCCGCTGCCAATCGCCGGCAACAGATCGCCCATACAATATGCAGCAATAACGATATTCAAACGCTTGCGCAATTCGGTAAAATCGGGAGACAAAGCAAAAAAATCATCCAGGCAAGTGCTTCCCGTCGACAAGGTCATCTGATAGAGAGTTTGGTACAGTTTCTGGCATTCGGGACTGAAGCGAAAGGTCGACATGTACCGCACCTTGACGTCCGGCAATTTGGCGAAATTTTTGCGGAAAGCGATCAACCGCTCCACTGGAAGATTCAGGTCGGCAACCGCCTGCGACAAAGCCTGGCGAGGCAGAATCGGAATGGCGATGCCCTCATCACGACGGTAGGAATCGTTCCACTTGAACCGTAAAACAGGCTCCTGCAAAACCCGGCCCAGCGTATCTGGCGTTTCCGCACCCAAGAGCACGCCGCGATCGAAAGGAATGGTGGAGCTCCAATCCCTCCCCATGAACCATGCCGCCCCAGAACGCTGCTCCATAATCACCTTGCGCAACAGGGCTATGTGCTTGAGGCTTAGCTCCTCCTGTTCAATCATTACCGCATCTCCCCTTATCTACAGCCGGACATAATGACGTTATTCTCCCCACATGCAACGAACAACGATCGTCATCGGCTCTGGTAATGGAAGCAGCTATTCTGCCGAGGAAATCGAATCACTCCTCAACACCACCTGCCAGGATCTTCAACATGGCACGGCCTTTACCGGAAAGCCCGGCACTCAATTGCATGCCACGCCCGAAACAATCCTGAAACTCAATACCGATGGCGGCTTCGACACCAGCGACATTGCCCAGTCCTGGTGCAAAAACCTGCTGGCCAAAGGGCGGCAAACAAACCTCTACCACCCTCGCAAGACATGGTTCATCCACCTGGATGAAAAGGCTTGGCGCATAGGCAATATCACTCCCCGCATGCAACCCCTCCATATCGCCATTGAGGAGGCTTCACCGGAGACGGCGCTCAAATGGCTGCTGCATGTCTCCACCCTCTACCTGCAACACGCCGCACGTTTCAACGAACGTCTCGACGAAGGGCTTTCCAACTTCGGCCTCGATGCGGAAGGTTTCATCTACTATCTAGATGACGACTTCTACTCCTGGGATCACTTCCTCTCCTTCTCGGCCATGGTGGCTGGCTGGTTCCGCAAATTTGCCGATAGCTGGCTGGATGACGCCACGGCCAGGAAGTTCGGCAACAAACTGGCCCGACGCGCCAACCGGATATTTACCGGCATCAGTGATGCCGATCCGGTGCGCATGATCTACGAACATCTGGGCTTCCAGTTTACAGCCGGAGAAGCCTCAAAACGGCTGGCCGTCTGCCGCCAGTCACTCCTGCACCCCGAAAAAATTGACGAAGACAGCGTCGTCATGAACATCAATATATCGAGCAAGATGCCGCTCATGCCATCGCAAATGGACGAGGAGAAGTGGTTCGATGGTGATGAGCCGGTCGCACTGCTGGCTGATGTACACGCCAACCTGCCGGCTCTGGAGGCAGTCCTGCAGCAGCTGGCAAACGAAAACACGCGCCGCATCCTTGTCACAGGTGACGTGGTCGGTTACGGCCCCCACCCCAATGAATGTATCGACCGCCTGCATGATGTGGGCGCCATCTGCCTGCGCGGCAATCACGACCACATTGTCGGCAGTAACAGCGTGCCGAAGACATTGCACGGCAGTCGCAAGATTTCATCCGAATGGACGATTGGTGAGGTCAATAGCTCGAGGAAGACATGGCTCAGGTCGCTAGCGCTGCAGTGGCATCATGGCCCGTGGATGGCACTGCATGGTGCTCCGCAGGATCCGACATTCTTCAACGCCTATGTATACGACCGAACCGCCGAATCGAACCTGCAATGGATGGCCGAACGGGGAATCAGTTACTGTGTCCATGGGCATTCGCACCTGCAGGGCGTTTATGGCATGAAAGATAGGATTTCCCGCTATTACCGACTGGCCGGCCCCGGCAGTGTGCTCCTCGAAGGATACATGCTGATCTGCCCCGGCTCCATCGGGCAGCCCCGTTGCGGCACACCGGGAAGCGAATATGCTGTCCTGTACCCGTCCGAGCAGCGGATCGAGCTCAGGCGAGTCGACTACGACATGGAACGAACCATTGCCGATATGACCACCAAGGGGCTGCCGGGTGATCTGATGCAGCGCCTGCGTAACGGGCAATAAAAAAAGAGAGGGCGTTGGCCCCCTCTTTCTATTATCAACATCAGCCTATCGGGCTCACGGGCACATCGGCGCCACTTCGACCTTGGCCCGGCGCACCGCTGTCCAGCCCATGCCGAGATTAGCAGAGCGGTTTGTGATCAGCACCAGCAGCGCATCCTGCTTGCCCTCCACGATAGTCATGAAGTGGTAGGTGCCGTCGGTCGACATCTGCACCTCTTTGACGCTCTTGCTGACCTCGGTACCGCGCTGGGCCGACAGCAGCTTCTCCACCGTCGAGATGGTCTTGCCTCGGAACATGTCCACTGCGGCGGCGGCCACCGCATCCACATAGGCCTGCGTGAAGTAAGGCACGTTGTGATGCGCTCCTAGCATCAGGCCCGAACTCAGATCAACGACGGCACAAGCCAGTGCACCATCCACATCACCAACCAGTTTTCTTAATGAGTCGTTCAAACTCATATCATTCTCCTCCCCATTATTCATATAAGAACTTTCGCAAAAGCTCATATTGGACACATTGTCGAATAAAACCTATCAATGCAACCACAGAGGCCGTAACGCAGCCCCCATCATCTCCCCTCGTAAATTAGGGGCACATCGGCGCCACCTCGACATTTGCACGCCGCACCGCTGTCCATCCCATGCCGAGATTGGCAGAGCGATTTGTGATCAGCACCAGCAGCGCATCCTGCTTGCCCTCCACGATAGTCATGAAGTGGTAGGTGCCGTCGGTCGACATCTGCACCTCTTTGATGCTCTTGCTGACCTCGGTACCGCGCTGGGCCGACAGCAGCTTCTCCACCGTCGAGATGGTCTTGCCTCGGAACATGTCCACTGCGGCGGCAGCCACGGCATCCACGTAGGATTGGGTGAAATAAGGCACATTATGATAGGCACCCAGCATCAATCCCGAATTCAAATCGACAACTGCACAAGCCAAACCTCCATCGACACTAGTCACCAGCTTTTTCAGGGTATCATTCAACGACATTCTTGATCACTCCTTGTTTTCGTAATTCCTGCAATTCTTTCTTCACCTGAGCCAACAATGCTTCCGGGTCATTCAGAATCTCATGCCCTTTCACAATTCCTTTATCCTTCTTCACAAGACGCTCGATCTTATGCGCAGTCCGGCGAGCGGACGTGAGAATCATGCCGATGTTAACGCTGGGCTTCCCAACGACAGTCAGAATTAACTGACCGGCATGCAACATCACCAGAGTGCTCGACTCCGCCTCGCTGATCAGGTTGTCGGCGTAGGCACGTCCCGCCTGCCCCGCCAGCGCATCGGCCAGCGACAACATCGATGCACTCATGGCAGCAACCGCATCGGCTTCGATATCATTCACATGCGTTGC
>DATLWR010000096.1:0-23420 GCA_035576205.1 Mariprofundaceae bacterium | reverse complement strand
GTAGTCCTTGAACTGGGCCTTGCCCTGCTCCGACAGTACCTTCGTGATCGCCGCGGTCAGCGTCGTCTTGCCATGGTCAACGTGACCAATCGTGCCAATGTTTACGTGCGGCTTCGTACGCTCAAATTTTGCCTTTGCCATGTTGCTTCTCCATCTAGTTTCATTTACTGCGATGCCATCCAGGGCATCAAATTCTGGAGCCCAGAGCGGGAATTGAACCCGCGACCTCATCCTTACCAAGGATGTGCTCTACCCCTGAGCTACCTGGGCCTACCGTGCGCTCCAAACTGGAGCGGGTGACGGGAATCGAACCCGTACCACCAGCTTGGAAGGCTGGGGTTCTACCGTTGAACTACACCCGCATGGCCCCAGCAAGCTCATCTGGTGGAGAGGGATGGATTCGAACCAACGTAGGCATAGCCAGCAGATTTACAGTCTGCCCCCTTTGGCCACTCGGGTACCTCTCCGTGTCACACCCCCACCCGAACCACTCCGATCCGAAAGGGCGCGCGATTTTGCACCTTTGGCAATCGCTGTCAACAACAACGCCAAAAACGCCAGCCTAACTGGAGCCGGTGAAAGGATTCGAACCCTCGGCCAGCTGATTACAAATCAGCTGCTCTACCAACTGAGCTACACCGGCGAAGAGGGCGCATCATAGCCACAGAGCCGTCAAACTCAAGGACGAACTGCAACATGGCGAAATCAGCCGCAAATTTCGGAAAACGCCACGCCTCCCGGCAGCTGAACGATGCGCTCGGACGGCGTTCAGCCCTGGCGCAGAGCTGCCGATCCCCGCTCGATCCTGGCTAGCGCCTCGTCACGCCCCAGCAGAGCCAGCGTCGCATCGATCGGCGGCGACACCGCCGTGCCGGAAAGCATGATGCGGATCGGCTGGGCGAGCTTGCCCAGCCCCTCGCCCGCCTCCTCGCACACCTGCTGCAGCAGCACGTGCAGGGAAGCGGCATCCCAGGCGGACAGCTGCCGGGCAGCCGCAACGAATTTATCCAGCAGATTCCAGGAGACATCCTTGATGTGCTTCTGGACCGCCTTTTCATCATAGCTGTGCGGGGCCCTGTAGAACATGTGCGCGCCATCGGCCAGCTCCTGCAGATTCCGCGACCGCTCCTGCAGGATGGCAATGACCTCCGCAAGCTCGGGGCCGTGCTCGACGCCGATACCCATCGCCGCAAGCTTGGCCGTCACATCGGAAACCAGAGCCAGCGGAATCGAATTCCGCAGGTAGTGGGCATTCAGCCAGTCCAGCTTGTTCTGATCGAAACGGGCGGCGGTACGGCCGACATCCTTGACGTCGAACAGTGCAACCAGCTGCTCGCGGCCGAACACCTCTTCGTCGCCGTGCGACCAGCCGAGACGGGCCAGATAGTTCACCACCGCATCGGCCAGATAGCCCGCCTCACGGTATTCGGTGATCGCCACCGCCCCATGACGCTTGCTCATCTTGGCACCGTCCGGGCCGTGGATCAGCGGGATATGGCCGAATGCCGGCGGTGTCAGGCCCAGTGCCTCGTAGAGCTGAATCTGGCGTGGCGTATTGTTCAGATGGTCGGCACCGCGGATCACATGCGTGATGCCCATGGCCGCATCGTCGGCCACCACGGCGAGGTTATAGGTCGGCGTGCCATCGGAACGCAGCAGAATCAGATCGTCCAGCTCGCCATTACTGAAGGTGACATCGCCGAGCACCAGATCGCGCACGACGGTTTCGCCCTCGTCGGGGGAGCGGAAACGCACCACGAACGGCACCCCTTCCGGACGATCGGAACGATGCCGGCAGCGGCCGTCGTATTTCGGTTTCTCGCCATTGGCCATCTGCCGCTCGCGCATGGTATCCAGCTCTTCGCGCGTGCAGTAGCAGCGGTAGGCGTGGCCTTCGGCCAGCAGCTGCTCGACGGCCACTACATGCTCAGCCTGCCGGCCGGCCTGAAACACCGGCTCGCCATCCCAGTCCAGCCCCAGCCAGCGCAGCCCGTCGAGGATCACCTGAGTGGCTTCGTCGGTCGAACGCTCACGATCAGTATCCTCGATGCGCAACAGGAACTCGCCGCCGAGATGGCGTGCATACAGCCATGAAAACAGCGCCGTGCGGGCACCTCCGATATGAAGCATGCCGGTCGGCGATGGGGCGAAACGGGTTCGGATGGTCATTCAGCTCTCCTGACGTGCGCGATCAAGCGGCGGCGCAGGCTAGGGGCTATCCGCATAAAATGCGAGTGCATCGACCGAAGACCGGGCAACGCGCCTAGCGGGCAACCCCGGCCAACACCTGGATACCGCCGACCTCGCCAACCTGATGCACCGGCATCGGCCATACCGCATAGATACGCGACGGCGAAATTCCCCGATCCACGAAAAACCCCTCGATCAGCGACTGTGTAAAACGGGTGCGACGGATAAGCGCCGCGTCGATATCGCCGGATGGCAGGCGCGGCACCAGATCGACGACCCACTGACGATGGGCGGCGAGCTCACGCCAGACCTTGCGCAATCGCGTCCGCTCGTTGTGCGTCAGGCTGCTGCTTTCATGCATGCGCACCCGGGCATCCAGCGGGCGGACGATGGTCGAGGCGGCGGCCAGCTCGGTCGGGGTCTGGATGCCCGCCGATACCGCCGCCAGCAACTGCTGGCCGAAGTAATCCAGTGTCAGAGGTTGTTGCTGCCAGCCGCCGTCGAAGGTGCTGGTCAGCCTGGCCACCCCCTTGGTATTGCCAAGACGGAACAGCGCATCCGAGGTCCGGAAGCCGATGCGCGACAGCAACGGATCATCCGGAAAGGCGCCCGCCTCAACCATCGGCCGGCTGAGGCTCCAGTCGGTTGCCACATGATAGCGGCCGTCGCCGGCATCGCTGACCTGCAATGCCGCACTCAGGCGACCGCGGATCAGCCGCGGCGCACCCGATGCGTGCAGCCAGTCCCCCAGAAAGAAGGGCTGCGCATCCTGAAGGCGGATATCGCCGACAAACCGCGGTTGCATGGCCAGCACATCCCAGCTGCCGTTGGCGGCCAGCTTGCCGCCGCCGAGAATAGCGCTGGCCGTGACCGCGGCAGCGGTCGACGGCTGCAGGTTGTGCAGGGAGATCTCGACATCCCTGGCCCACAGCAGGTCAGCCCTGCCGATGCTGACCGAACCGCCGCTCAGGGAGATGCGCTCGAACTTCCAGCCACCTTCGCGCAATGCCTCCTTCCACCAGCTCGTTGCAGCAGCCCCACCTTGCTCCGGTTCGGCGGTGAGCGGCTGCATCGGGGTGATGTAACGCCAGCCCGAGACATCGAGCTCGGTCACCACCTGCTCGGCCAGCTGCGTACCGGCCTGGCCGATTTCCAGCGACAGTTTTTCCGCCGACCACTCGTCGCCGGCATAGGCAAGGCTGACGTTTTCCGCCGTGGCGATTCCCTTCAGCCGCCAGGCACCGGCATGAAAGCCGAGATCGAGATCGAGATCGGCGCTGCCGCCGAGCGCCACGGGCAGGTCCGCCTGTGCCACAGGCACCAGCGGCAGCAGGGGGCGCAACTGTCCGATCGACAGCGCCGCCGCCCTGACCGAGAAAGCGGCATCCGAGAGCGTGCCATCGCGTGCCTTGGCTTCGCCCTTCAGTCGCCAGCCCGACGAATCGGAGCCTTTCTGCGCCAGAGCGAAGCCGATATCGCCGGAGGCCTCCCAATTGGCGGCTCCGGCCAGGGCCGGCAGGCGCAACGACCCGCGCGGCAGCTCGAGCCGTAACACCAGACCGTCGAACAGCAGCTCCCGCACCGAGGCTTCCCATCCGGCCATCTGACCGGCCGGCTCTGCGGATGCCTCCGGCCGCATGGCGATCTCGGCTGTCGCAACGTCGGCACGCCCCACCCGCAACCGGTGCGTCTCCGCATTCGCCTCCAGGGATTCGTAGCCGATCGATCCGATCCGCCAGTCGGCTCCCGCGCTACCGGCCGGCTCCACCATGCGCACATCGCTGAGTTTGCCGCCGGCACTGGAGAGCTGCCACGAGGCGGCTGTCCAGCGGCCCGCAAGCCTGGCCTCGGCAGTCAGCCTTGCCGATGCGACGACCCGGTCGCCGATGACCGGCATCGCCTCCTGCCACAGGTCGAGCGGCCACTCCTGAGCGATCAGCTTCAGGTTCCATCCATCCCGGTTTAGCCGCCCCTGCCAGAGCAGGCTCTGGGGCATCGGCGCACCGGCCAGCCATTGCGTCTGACCCGACAGGGCATAACCGCCACGCGATGCGTCGGCCCGCCATTCCAGACTACCGCCCAGCCCGCCATCGACCTGGCGACTCAGGCCGAAGGCCGCGGCCAGCGTGGAAGCATGGAGACCCCGCCACTCCAGCGCGCCCGACCCCCCGGCATCCGGCACCTCGCCACTCTTCCAGCGCACACGGACGACAGCGCCGGCGAGATGTGCACTGCCCCGTAGCAGCTGTCGTCCGGACGGCTGCTTCTCCAGCAGCAGATCGCTATCGGTCAGTTGCAGCGGCTTGCCGTCCGCCAATTGGATGCTGACGCGCCCCCTGGCCCGGAACGCTTTCGCTCCAGCCCAGAATCGCTGCAGCAGCGGATCATGAGACCATGGCGCAGCCGGCCCGGCGAACGACAGCTCGGCATCGACACCGTCGAGAACCAGCTGTCGCAATACGGGTTCGGATCCGAGCAGGGTTTCCGGATCGGCCTGCAGCAATGCCTGGCCGATATCCAGCCGCAAGCCGTCGCGCCGGATGCTGACCCGGCTCAGGCGCAGCGCATTGCGCAACAGGTGGTAGCGCACATGCCCCACCTGCATGCCGGACTTCTGCGTCCAGCGATCGACCAGCAATTCGGCACGCTGCTGTGCCTGGACCTGGATGGCGAAGTGCACGGCCACCAGCAGCAGCGCCATAATGCCCATTCCTGCCAGATACCAGCGCGCACGCGCCGGCATGGTGCTGACTGGATGATGAAAGAGTCGCTGATGCGTCACACGAACCCGGCGATCAATCGGATTGTTGCAACTGGCGAACCACGGCCTGGTCTTCGAGTGTCGAGATGTCTTGCGTGATATCGCGGCCGGCAGCGATATCACGTAGCAGCCGACGCATGATCTTGCCGGAACGCGTTTTCGGCAGGCTGTCGGCAAAGCGAATATCGTCGGGCTTGGCGATCGGGCCGATTTCCTCGCTGACATGCTGGCGCAGCTGCTCCTTGAGCTCCGGGGTCGCCGGCCGCTTCAGCACCACGAAGGCGAAGACCGCCTCACCTTTCACATCGTCAGGCCGCCCGACCACGGCGGCTTCGGCAACGGCCTCGTGCGACACCAGCGCCGATTCGATCTCCATGGTGCCGAGCCGATGGCCGGCGACGTTCAGCACGTCGTCCACCCGTCCCATGATCCAGAAATAGCCGTCGTCGTCGCGGCGGGCGCCGTCGCCAGCGAAATAGAAACGGCCGTCGAACTTGCGCCAGTAGGTCTCGGCATAACGCTTATCGTCACCCCAAACACCGCGCAGCATCGAGGGCCAGGGCTGGCGCAACACCAAGAGGCCGCCTCCCTTGACGACCGCCTTGCCGGTTTCGTCGACCACCGCCGCGTCGATGCCCGGCAGCGGCAAGGTCGCGGACCCCGGTTTCGTCGGCGTGGCGAACGGCAGCGGCGCGATCATGTGGCCGCCGGTTTCTGTCTGCCACCAGGTGTCGACGATCGGGCAGCGCTCGCCGCCGATCACCCGGTAATACCACATCCAGGCCTCGGGATTGATCGGCTCGCCGACCGTGCCGAGCAGACGCAGTGAAGAGAGATCGTGTTTGGCCGGCCATTCGTCGCCAGCCTTGATCAAGGCACGAATCGCCGTCGGCGCCGTATAGAAAACCGTCACCCCGTATTCGGCGCAGATCTTCCACAACCGGCCGGCATCCGGAAAGGTCGGCACACCCTCGTACATCAGCGTCGTGCCGCCGCAAGCCAGTGGCCCGTAGACCGAATAGGTGTGGCCGGTGATCCAGCCGACATCGGCGGTACACCAGAACACGTCCTTCTCAGGCCGGAAATCGAAGGTCCACAGCATGGTCAACCGCGCCCACAGCAGGTAGCCGGCGGTCGTATGCAGGATGCCTTTGGGTTTGCCGGTCGAACCCGAGGTATAGAGGATAAACAGCGGATGCTCGGCGGCGACGCTTACCGGCTCGCACACCGTCATCTGCGTTTCGAGCACCGCCTGCCAGTCGAGATCGCGGCCAGCCTGCATGGCGACCGCATTATTGCCGCGCCTGACCACCAGCACGTGGCGGATGGTCTCGCATCCCATCCCCAGCGCCTCGTCGACATGCGGCTTCAGCGAATGCACGCTGCCGCGCCGCCAGCCGCCATCGGCCGTGATCACCACCTTGGCGCCAGCATCCTCGATGCGGTCGCGCAAGGCGTGCGCCGAAAAAGCGCCGAACACCACCGAATGCACGGCACCGATGCGCGTGCAGGCCAGCATGGCCACCGCCGCCTCCGGCACCATCGGCATATAGATAATCACCCGGTCGCCCGCCTCGACGCCGATATTCTTCAGGGCATTGGCCGCCCGGCAGACATCGTCACGCAGCTCCCGGTAACTGATCCGCCGGGTGTCGCCGGGCTCTCCCTCCCAGATGATGGCGGTGCGCTCGCCGTGACCGGCCTCGATATGCCGGTCCAGGCAATTCTCGGAAAGATTCAGTTGGCCCTGCTCGAACCACCGGAAGAAAGGGGCGCTGTCGCGGTTGAGCACCCGGCCGAACGGCTTGCGCCACCGCAGATGCTCGTTCGCCAGCTCACGCCAGGTCCCCTCGTAATCATCCGCAAACCGCTGCCGCCAGGCCTCGTATTCCCGCATGGAGGCGATATTGCCCCTGTGATCCGCCGGCGGCTGGAAAATACGGCTTTCGTCGAGAAGCGTCTCCATGGTCGCGGTCATACACCCTCCTTTCGTCCGTCTTCAATTCCTAGCAGGGGAGTTCGGACCGCACAAGACTTTCGCCGTGCCCGCAGCTTGCTAAGATGGGCCGATGCCGGATCGCATCTGCCTCATCCAGACCAGTGTCGGAAGCCAGGCCCAGGCGAAAGCCCTGGCCGACGGCATGCTCGCCGCGCGACTGGCGGCCTGCGTGCAAATCTCGGCCGGCGGCGAATCGCACTACCACTGGCAGGGCGCCGTCGAGGTCTCGGCCGAATATTATCTGGCCATCAAGACGAGGCCCGACCTCGAAGCAGCCGCCATTGCCTGGCTGCAGGCGAACCACCCCTACGAGACGCCGGAAATCGTCTCGACGGAACTGCGAAGCACTCCTGCCTATGCGGCATGGGTGAAGCGCGAAACCCGGCCGGCCTGAGCATGGCATCGGCCACAGAGCACAAGGAGTCAGGCGAATGATTGAAGTCACCTATGCCGGAGCCTTTCTCGCGGGGCTGCTCTCTTTCCTGTCGCCCTGCGTGCTGCCGCTGGTGCCGGCCTATCTGTCGTATATCTCCGGCGTCTCCGTCAACGAACTTCGCCTGCACGAGCACGCTGCCGATTCGGTACGCCGCCATGCCGTCGCCCAGTCGCTGTGGTTCGTCGCCGGATTCAGCCTGGTATTCGTGGCACTCGGCGCTTCCGCCTCGCTGGTCGGGCAATGGCTGCTGACGCATCTCGCCCTGCTCGGCAAGATCGCCGGCGCCATCATCATCGCCTTCGGCCTGCACTACACCGGCCTGATCCGCATCCCGTTCCTGATGCTCGAGGCCCGCTTCGATACGGGCGGCATCAATGCCAGGCACGGTGCCGGTGCGCTGGTGCTGGGTGCGGCCTTCGCCTTCGGCTGGACCCCCTGCATCGGTCCGATCCTCGGCGCCATTCTCGCCATCGCCGGTGCCCAGGCCCAGCTCGGCCACGGCATCATGCTGCTCGGCGTCTATTCGCTGGGGCTGGCGATCCCGTTTTTGATCGCAGCACTCGCCACCGACGCCTTCCTGCGTCTGTCGCAGCGCTTCAAGCGCCACTTTCATGCCATCGAGGTGCTGGCCGGCATCCTGCTGATCACGGTCGGCGTGCTGATCTTCCTCGGCAGCTTCAGCATCATCTCCGGCTGGCTGATCAAGTATTTCCCCTTCCTGGCCAATCTCGAAAGCAGCATCGCCCACTGACGCCGCCGGTTGACCGGAACTGGGTGCAATGCTTCAATGCTCACATGCAGAAACCCGATCCCCGCGAAGCCATTGAGCAGCGTATCGAAGGCCTGACAGAGAGCCTGTCGGAGATCCGCCGCAACATGGAAAAGCTGATTGCCGAAAATCGCCGCATGCGCGAAGTGGTCCGCTTGGCCGAAAGCGAGTTGCGCAAGCGCCGCGATCAGGTGGAGAAGCTGGAGAGTGATCTGCATGCCCTGCAGAACAACAAGCTCGAGGCGAAGGCCAGGGTCGAGCACGCCATCGAAAAGCTCGACGAGTTGATGGCCCAGCAGCAGGGAGAACAGTCGTGAGCCACTCCGTCGAAGTCAATCTGATGGGGCGCAGCTTCACCATCCGCACCGAGGATGACCCGGAGCGCGTACTGGCCGCAGCCTCCATGGTCCAGGAACGCGTCGACGACTTGCGTCAGACCGGTTCCACCGTCGCTTCCGACCGCCTGCTGATGCTCGTGGCCCTCAATCTGGCCGGCGAACTCTTGCAAAAAGAGAGTGTGGCAGTGGAAGGGATCGACAGCTTGATCTCTGCTCTCGACGAGGTAGTATCACAAGCAGAAGGTTTAGCGAAAGCGCCCCTGCGTTGAGCGATTGGCAGTCCAAGTTGCCTGAGCCGATACTTGTCGAATGGGAGCTTACCTATCCCGGTTGTGAGCGTCCCCTCAGGGGGATACCTGAAACTGGGGTGCGGCGCCCACCTCTTGTAAGAGGGTTCGACAACTGCGTGCCACAACGTCAGCGCGGGGGCGCCCTTTTTCGGTCCCTGCATCCATCCGGGACTTCTGCATGACCACCCTGCCCGTTGTTACCAAACACCAGCTTCGCCAGCTCGCCCGCGAGCGCCGCATGGCCCTCGGCGATACACTGCGCGCCAACCACTCGGCGCAGATCATGGAGCGCCTGCAGGGGGAGCTGGCGGCACTGAGCCCGGACGATGCGTTGCTCACCTACCGGGCGATGAACTCCGAGGTCGACACCGGAGCACTCTTCCAGCAACCGCCCTGCCGAATTTTCGCGCCGCGCACCCACAGTCACGAGCATATGGAATGGGTCGAGACACATCCGGGCACCCATTGGCATACCGGTATCTTCGGCATCCGCGAACCCGCAGGCGACCGCCTCTGGCATGCCGGCCCCACCACCATCCTGCTATGCCCGCTGACTGCCTTCGACCGCTCCGGCAACCGCCTCGGCATGGGCAAGGGCTGCTTCGACATCTGGCTCGCCGGGCACCGGCCGGCCATCAGCCGCATCATCGGACTGGCATTCAGCTGCCAGGAAATGGAGTCTATCCCGGCAGAGGATCACGACATCCCGCTGGATATCGTGATCACGGAAAAGGAAACCATTGCATGTCGGACATCCTGAATATCCTCGTCATCGGCGACATTATCGGCAAAGCAGGGCGCCGGGCGCTGGTCGACCACCTGCCGGGCATTATCGACCTGCACCGGATCGACTTCGTCGTCGCCAACGGCGAGAACCTCGCCGCCGGCTTCGGCATCACCGACAAGACGGCACAGGAGATGTTCGACATCGGTGTCGACGTGCTGACCAACGGCAACCATTGCTGGGACCAGCGCGAATTCCTGCACCTGATCGATCAGGACGACCGTTTCGTGCGGCCGATGAACTTCTCCATCCATGCACCGGGCCGCGGCTGGACGGTTCGGGAAACCGCCGCCGGCTACCGCATTGCGGTGATCAACGTGATCGGTCAGGTATTCATGGGCGCCTGGGATTGCCCGTTTGCAGCCATCGATCAGGCGCTGAAAGAGATTCCCCGCGACGTTTCCGCCATCCTGGTCGACATGCATGCCGAGGCGACCAGCGAGAAGATGGGCATGGGCTGGTATCTCGACGGCCGCGCCTCTTTCGTCTTCGGCACGCACACGCATGTGCCGACCTGCGACGAGATCATCCACCCGAGCGGCACCGCCTACCAGACCGATATCGGCATGACCGGCTCCTACCACTCCATCATCGGCATGAAGGTGGAGGGCGCGCTGAAGCGGATGGTTCAGCGGCTGCCGGAACGCTTCGAGGCGGTGGAGCGGGGTGCCAGCATCTTCGCCACCGTCGTCAGCATCGATTCCGCCACCCGCAAGGCGACGCATATCCATCGCATCCACATCCCGCCCGCCTGATGCGAATCAAAGGATGACCTCTTTTGGCCGTAAGCGGTCATAAAAAAGCCCGCCGATAGGCGGGCTTTTTCGTTGGGCTGACAGAAGTTAGCGGATCGCGTCGATCTGCGTGGCTTCCGGCGCATCGGCGAAGGTGCGCAGCTTCTGCGCCCGCGACGGATGCCGCAGCTTGCGCAGCGCCTTGGCCTCGATCTGGCGGATACGCTCACGCGTTACACCGAACTGCTTGCCGACCTCTTCCAGCGTATGGTCGGTGTTCATGCCGATGCCGAAACGCATGCGCAGCACCTTCTGCTCGCGGTCGGTGAGGTTCTTCAGCACCTCTTCGGTCGCCTCGGCCAGAGCCGCATTGACCGCCACGTCCAGCGGGTTGATGGCGTTCTCGTCCTCGACGAAATCGCCCAGCTGCGAATCCTCGTCGTCGCCGATCGGGGTCTCCAGCGACACCGGCTCCTTGGCCACCTCGAGGATCTGCTCGACCTTGTCGACCGGCATCTCGAGGTGCACGGCCAGCTCTTCCGGGGTCGGCTCGCGACCGATCTCCTGAGCGATCTGGCGGGAGACGCGCATCATCTTGTTGATCGTCTCGATCATATGCACCGGGATACGGATGGTGCGCGCCTGATCGGCGATCGAACGCGTGATGGCCTGGCGAATCCACCAGGTGGCATAGGTCGAGAACTTGTAGCCGCGACGCCACTCGAACTTGTCCACCGCCTTCATCAGGCCGATGTTGCCCTCCTGGATCAGGTCGAGGAAGCCCAGGCCGCGGTTGGTGTACTTCTTGGCGATGGAGATCACCAGACGCAGGTTGGCCTCGATCATCTCGCGCTTGGCCTGGCGCATCTTCGCCTCACCCATGGTCAGGCGGCGGGCAACCTCCTTCAGCTCCTCGACGAGCATCTCGGTTTCCTGCTCGACACGCTTCAGGCGGCGCTGGTTCTCGCGCACCTTGCCGGAAATCTCCTCGACGGAGGCCGTCCACTGCGCACCGGCGTGCTCCTTGAGGATGTCGTCAAGCCATGCCTCGTCGGTTTCGCGCGGCTGGAAGCTCTCCAGAAACAGCTTGCGCGGCATCTTGGCTTCCAGCGCCAGGTCACGGATGGTCCGCTCGTACTTGCGCACGCGCTCGACGGCGTTCTTGAAGCGCTGCACCAGCAGCTCCAGCTGGCGCGGCGAGAACGGAATGCTGACCAGTTCCATCAGCATCGCACTCATCACTTCCTTGCTCTTGGCCTGCAAACCGGCATCGTCCGGCGTGGCAGCGAGCTTCTTGCGCAGCGCCTCGAACTCGTCGTGCAGCACCTTGGCATTGTGGAAATGGCCGAGCGCTTCTTCCAGCTGCTCTTCCTTGGTGATCACCGTCTCCTGCATCGGCGTGCCATCGGGCGTGGCGGTACGCGCCTTGATCGCTTCGGAGAGCTGGTCCGGATCCAGCTTCACCTCTTCGTCGACCGGCTCGTCGTCATCGTCTTCCGAACGGCTCATGCGGTTCTCGTATTCCTGGATCGCCGCTGCGTTCACGACCTTATCGTCGATATCGAGGATGTCGCGGAAATTCGGCTCCTCTTCGTTGGCGATCGCCTCGTCGCGAATCTGCACGATGCGTTCGCCCAGCAGCATGATCTCGCGGAAGGTCGACGGGCAAAGGCAGATCGCCTCGTGCACCTGCATACGCCCTTCCTCGATGCGGCGGGCAATCTCGATCTCGCCTTCGCGGGTCAGCAGTTCGACGGTACCCATCTCGCGCAGGTACATACGCACCGGATCGTCGATACGGATCACCGTGCCGAGCGTCGTCGTATCGGCGCGCAGGGCGGAATCCTCCTTGCGCAGGCGATCCTTGCGCATCGCATAGGCGCCGGTCGGAGCACGCTCGGGATCCACCACCTCGACACCCATTTCGGTGAAGGCGTTGATCAGCTGCTCGATACGGTCGGCGGATACCAGATCGGCCGGCAAATGCTTGTTCAGCTCATCGTAGGTGATGAAGCCGACCTGCTTGCCTTTCGCCATCAGGCTGCCCAGCTCGCGAATTTTGACTTGTTCCTGACCCTTTTCAGACATGCTTCAAGCTCCTGTCTCTTCCAATGTCATTTTCAGCCTGCGTTGTTCGCCCTCGATCTGCATGAGTCGGCGTTTGACGCGCATACTTTCTTCCAATCCCAATCCGCCCTGCTTCTGCAACCGGCGGATATGATTGGCCTCCATATCCAATAATAGGCTATCGAACTCCGCATCCTGTACGGTTGCCTGGTTGACCCATTTCGGAATCCTGGTTTCGTCCGGGAATTCCCGGCTCAGCTGCCCCGCAAGATCGACGCTTTTTCCTTCGGACTCCTTCATGATCGAAAAAGCGCGCGTGTATATCCGATACACAGGGGTATCGTCAAGGAATAAGTGATGCGCCTCACCATCGAGACGCTGGAGACGCGACGGCTTCTGCATCAGCGCAGCGATGAACTTCTCCTGCACTTTCGTGAGGTTACCGCTCGCCGGCACTGCCGGAGAGCGGCTATGCAACTCCCTCGGCGGTGCATTCCGCCCCTGCTTCTGCAGGCGGATGCCGGTGGCCGCCTCGACCTCCTGCTGCCAGGCCTGACGCAGATAGGCATCGGTCATGCTGGCCAGCATCGCGTCCGCCTTTTTGGCCATGCGCGCCCGGCCTTCGGCCCCCTGGCCGGCCAGCAGCTTCAGGCCGCTCAGCCAAGTCTCCAGCACCGGCTTGGCTTCGCGCTCGATACGAGCGGCGAACGCCTCGCCACCCTCCTGCCGGCAGAGCGAATCGGGGTCCTCGCCTTCGGGCAGGTAAAGGAACTTCGGCGCCTGCTCGGCTTTCAGCAGCGGCAGCATGCGCTCCAGCGCACGCCAGGCGGCCTGCCGGCCGGCCCGATCGCCGTCGAAACAGAATACCGGCGACTCGTGCAGACGCAGGATCTCGCGAATCTGCGATTCGCCGATCGCGGTGCCGAGAGGCGCCAGTGCGATCGGCAGGCCGTGCATGGCCAGCGCCAGCACGTCCATATAGCCCTCGACGACCAAGAGCAGCTTGCGCTTGCGAATCTGGTCGCGATGCTCGGAAAATCCGTAGAGCAGGTCGGATTTATGGAACCATGGCGTTTCCGGAGAATTGAGGTACTTCGGCTCGCCGGCGCCGAGGATACGGCCGCCGAAACCGACCACCTGGCCGCGCCGGTCACGGATCGGGAACATCAGCCGGGCGCGAAAACGGTCGCCGTAGCCGCGCTCGCCCTTGAACAGCAGGCCGACCTTCTCCAGCTGTGCCTGCATGCGGGCATCGTTGCCGAAACAGCGCTCCATGAAACCGTAACCGTCCGGCGCATACCCTAGCTGGTAATCGCGAACGATCGCGTCGGAGAGACCACGGCCTTGCACATAAGCCAGCGCCGCCTTGCCCTGCTCGGCATGCAGCGTGCGAGCAAAGATGGTGCTCGCCTTCGCCAGCAGTTCCAGCGCCTTGCGCCGGCGAGACTCCTCGCCGGCATCGGCCTGCGATTCACGCGGCACCTCAAGCCCCGCCTTTTCGGCCAGGTATTCGACCGCCTCGGGAAACGAATAACCGTCGTGTTCCATCAGGAACTGGAAGGCGCCGCCGCCCTTGCCGCAACCGAAGCAGTAATAGAGCTGCTTGTCGGCGGAGACCGAAAACGACGGCGACTTCTCGTGATGGAACGGGCACAGACCCATCAGGTTCGAACCGGATTTTTTCAGGTCGACGTAACGGCCGATCAGTTCGACGATATCGGTGCGCGCCAGAACCTCATCGACAAACGACGGAGGGAAATGGGACATGTATGCTATCTAGTGCCTAGCCATGGCCGATGCAAGCGCTTCCGGGGGCGAAAAATTCCGCCGTTCAGGAGAGACGTGCCTTGACCAGCCCCGAAACCTTGCCCATATCGGCGCGCCCTTCGGCACGCTCCTTCACGGCCGCCATTACCTTGCCCATGTCGCGCATGCCGGCGGCACCCGTCTCGGTCACCACGGCATCGATCAAGGCGGCCAGTTCCGCATCGCTGAGCGGTTCCGGCAGGTAGGCCTGCAGCAGGGCGGCCTCGGCCAGTTCGGCCGCCTCGAGATCGGCACGTCCCGCATCCTGGTACTGGTTTGCGGCATCGTTGCGCTGCTTCACGAGCTTCGCCACCACGGCCTGCGTTTCGGCATCGTCGAGAGCATGGCCGAGCTCGATCTCGCGATCCTTGATCGCGGCGCGGAGCATGCGGATCGCCGCGAGCCTCGCCTTGTCGCCGGCTTTCATGGCGGCCTTCATGTCGTCGGTAATCTGTTGCACCAGCATGGGGAATTCTCCTAATCACGGACGGATAAACAAAAATGCCGGGCTTTTGCCCGGCATTTTCGCTTCGACTCTCTTAGTAGTCGCGGGCCTCGCGCATGCGTACGCGGCGCAGACGCTTCATCAGACGCTTGCGGGCCGTGGCCTCCTTGCGCTTCTTGGCAACCGAAGGCTTCTCATAGCACTCGAGACGGCGGCAGTCGCTGATCACACCAGCGCGCTCCACCTGCTTGCGGAAACGCTTGAGGGCGAGCTCGAACGGCTCATCAGGATTGATCTTGATACCTGGCATGGAAAACATCACCCCCTTCGGATCGGTCCGCGAAATTCCCTTTTGACAAAATCCTCTTCCGGTTTGCAGGTGAAACGATAGCTTCACCGACCGCAAAGGGGTCAAAAGGGCGACGGATTATGGCGATCGAAGCGGACAAGTCAAATCAGGCGCCGGCAGCCGGTGGCATGCTGCGCGCCGCGGCCCGCGTGGGCAGCTGGACGATGCTATCCAGAATGCTGGGGTTCGTGCGTGACATCCTGCTGGCCCGCGTGCTCGGTGCCGGCCTCTTGGCCGATGCCTTCTTCGTCGCGTTCAAGATCCCCAACTTCTTCCGCCGCATGCTCGCCGAAGGTACGTTGACCGTGGCACTGGTGCCGGTGCTGGCCGAGCAGCGACAGCAGGGCGAGGAGGAGGCCCACCGCTACCTCAATGCGCTCTCCACGCTGCTGGCGCTGGTGCTGTTGCTCTTCACCCTGCTCGGCATGCTGTTCATGCCCTGGCTGCTGCTGGTGTTCGCGCCCGGCTTCCATGACGAACCCAGCCGCTGGCAGCAGGCTTTGCTGCTGTCGCGCTGGATGTTCCCGTACCTGTTCATGATCACGCTCACCGCCCTGGCCTGGGGGGTGCTCAACACCTACAAACGCTTCTCGCTGGCCGCCGCCAGCCCCGCCCTCCTGAACCTCGCCATCATCTTCGCCGCCATCGTACTGGCCCCCTCCTTCGAGAATACAGGCCTGGCGCTGACCATCGGCGTGCTGCTGGGCGGCGTGCTGCAGCTTGCCGTCCAGATTCCGGCACTGAAACGCATCGGCTGGTCGCCGCGGCTCGATTTCCGTTTCAATACGGCACCGGTCATCGAAACCCTCAAGCTGTTTGGGCCGGCTCTCTTGGCCATCGCCGCGGTACAGCTGAACGTGCTGGTCGGCACCATTCTCGCCACACTGCTGCCGACGGGTGCGGTCTCCTACCTCTACTATTCCGACCGTATCGTGCAGCTGCCGCTCGCACTCTTCGGCATCGCCATGAGCACCGCACTCTTGCCCACCCTGTCCGGGCATCTCGCCGAAAAGAACCCAGAGCATGCCGCCCGCGACCTGCGCGAGGGACTGGCCTGGCTCACCTGGCTGACACTGCCGGCCATCGCCGGCCTGTTGTGGCTGGCTGAACCGATCATCGTGACCCTGTTCGAACAGGGAAAATTCCACCATGCCGACAGCATCGCCACCGCCCAGGCACTGCAGGCCTACACCGTCGGCCTGATCGCCTTCTGCTGGGTAAAACTGCTCGCCACCGCGTGTTATGCCGGCAAGGATGCCAAGGCCCCGATGCGCTATGCGGCGATCAGCGTCGCCGCCAACATCGCCCTGTCGATCTGGCTGATGCAGTCGATGGCCTGGGTCGGCCTGGCGCTGGCCACGTCGCTCGCCGCCTTCGTGAATGTCGGCTTCCTGTTTGTCCGGCTGACGAAGACCTACGGCGGCCTGCTCGACGGCCGTTCACTCAGGCGCATGGGCGGTGCCGTTCTCGCCAGCCTCGCCATGCTGCTGTATCTGGCCGGCCTCGACTGGCTGTGGGCCTTCCCGGCGCACGGCAAGCTGCTGCAGGCAAGCTGGCTGGCGGTGGCGATCGCCGGCGGCATGCTGGTGTTCGGCGCCTCGGTGTGGGCGATGGGCGAGCGCATCCGTTTCAGACCGCTGAACAACAAGGGGGCCACCCATGCGTCGTGACGTCATCGTGTTCGATATTGAGACCGTGGTGGATGCCGATGCCGCTCGCCGGCTGCTCCGGCATCCGGATGCCAGCGATAGCGAGGCGCGCGATGCGCTCTCGGACTACTTCCTGGAGAAGACCGACGGCAAGAACGACTTCCCGCGCCAGCCGTTCCACCAGGTGGTGGCGATCAGCTACGCGCATCTCGTGCGCGAGCCGGGCGAGACCGGTACCGAGCTCGTGGTCAACCGCATCGGCAGCGGTGGCGAGGCTTCTAGCAGCGAGGCCGAACTGCTGGAGGGTTTCTTCGGCCTGATCGACAAGCGCGCCCCGCAACTGGTCAGCTTCAACGGCCGCGGCTTCGACGTGCCGGTGCTGAAATACCGGGCCATGACCCGCAACATCTCCTGTCCGCGCTGGTTCAACGAGGGCGACAAGTGGACCAATTACGATGCCCGCTATTCGCAGGAGTATCATGTCGATCTGCTGGAGGTGCTCTCCGATTACGGCGCCTCGGCCCGCTGCTCGATGGACGAGGTGGCGGCGGCCTTCGATATCCCGGGAAAACTCGAGACATCCGGCGGCGAAGTGCGGGAAATGTTCGAGGCGGGAGAGATCGAGGCGATCCGCAATTACTGCGAGACCGACGTCTGCTCGACGCTCTTGATCTTCCTGCGCTGGCAGCTGTTCACCGGTGCGCTGACCGACAGCGCCTATGCACGGGCCGTGCTGGGAGTACGCAACTACCTGCAGGGGGAGACGCAGGCGCGGCCGCACTTCGGTCAGTTTCTGCAAGCCTGGTCCGACAACGGCCAGGAGCCGTGAATCCCTAGAGGCCGGACTCCAGCAGTTCCTTGAGATTGGCGAAATCCATCTCGAGCTCGCGCTTGGCGACATGCGCCACGACGGGCGACGCCACCTTGAAGAAATGGCCGACATCGATGGAGAGCTTGCGGGTGAGCCGCGTGCCGTTCGCCGCAAGCTCCATGATCAGACTGGTGGTCATCGGGAAGGAGCCGGACAGCGTTTTCGCCGACCAGCGGCTGCCGTCCTCGTTGCGCTCGGTGACCTGCCACTGCTGTTCGATCACGCGTCCGAGGAACTTCTCCTTCACGTGATAGATGGTGCCGACCTTCGGCTGGCCCGGGGTCTGTTTCTCCGACTCCAGCACCGAGGATTGCCACAGCGGGTCGTTGTTGCAATCGTCGACGAATGCAACGACCTCCTGCAGCGGCCGCTTGATTTCGATGGAAACTTCCAGTTCGGTAATCGGCATATGCCCCCTCCGTTCCCCTTCCGTTCCGCCGGCAACTGCTGCGATCAGAACTCGCGCAGCAGTTCGGTGATGCCGGTCTTCGAACGGGTCTGCTCGTCCACCTTCTTGACGATCACTGCGCAGTAGAGATTCGGGCCGCCGGCCTTGCCCGGCATGGAGCCCGACACAACCACCGAGTAGGGCGGCACCTCGCCGTAGAACGTCGAACCTGTTTCGCGGTCGTAGATGCGGGTCGACTTGCCGATGTAGACGCCCATCGAGATTACTGCGCCTTCGCGCACGATGACGCCCTCGACGATCTCGGAACGGGCACCGATGAAGCAGTTGTCCTCGATGATGGTGGGCGTCGCCTGCAGCGGCTCCAGCACGCCGCCGATACCGACGCCGCCGGAGAGATGGACGTTCTTGCCGATCTGCGCGCAGGAACCGACGGTCGCCCAGGTATCGACCATCGTGCCCTCGTCGACATAGGCGCCGATATTCACGTAGGAGGGCATCAGCACCGCCTTCGGCGCGATGTAGGCGCCCTTGCGCACGGTGGCCGGCGGTACCACGCGGATGCCGGCCTTGCGGAACTCGCTCTCGCCCCAGTTGGCGAATTTCAGCGGCACCTTGTCGAAATAGTTGGTGTCGCCGCCGTGGATGATCTGGTTGTCATGCAGCTTGAAGAAAAGCAGCACGGCTTTCTTCAGCCATTCGTGAGTCACCCAGTTGCCGGACTCGTCGCGTTCGGCCACGCGCACGCCGCCGTCATCCAGCAGCTGGATCGCATGCTCGACCGAATCGCGCACCTCGCAGGTCGCCGACCGCGCGTCCCATTCCGTCCGCGTCTCCCAAGCCTTCTCGATAACCTGCTGCAAGTGATTCATGGCAACTCCCGATGTTTGATACGCGCAAGGCTAGCCAAAAAACGGCGGCCGTCACCCCTCGGGCGGGAGGGAAATGAAATCCATGCGCTGCGACATGAAATGTGTGCAGGCAAGACGCGAGAAGCGATGTTTGGCAGCGCCAAATGAGCGACGACAAGGTGAATTGCGCTTTGCGCAAGGAGAAAGTCCCCTGGGGGAGCAACGCAGCATGCGCGCATTTCGTCGCAACGTTTAGCCGAGCACGATCTCCGGCGGCCTTGCATGACTCAGGAACTCCTGGTTCGACATGGTCAGGCCGTAGGCGCCGGCGAGACCGAACACGGCGATATCGCCGACATCCGCCGCCTCGACATATTCGTCGTTGGCCAGCTTGTCGGCACCGGTGCAGAGCGGACCACCGAAATAGACCGCCTCGCCGGCCACCCTCTCCTGGCCGGCGAACAGGGCCGGACGCCCCATGCGCAGGATTGCCAGCGGATGGTTGATGGCCAGGGCTGCCGGCCGGCGGAAATGGTTGATGCCGCCGGCGCAGATCACCTGCTTTTTGCCGCGGCTCTCCTTGATGTCCAGGATCTCGGTGCAGAACCAGCCCGAATCGGCGGCCAGATACCTGCCCAGTTCCAGCATGAAATGGCGTCCCTGCAGGCCGTAGCGATCGATCATGGCGGCGAGCCCGTCGGCATAGGCCTGCGGGTCGAAATCCTCACCCGTCTCCAGGTAATCGACGCCGAAACCGCCGCCGAAATCGATGATGTCGCAGACTACGCCGGCATACTCCGTCTCGATCTTGCGGGTCAGTTCGAAGACAAGCTCGCAGTTCTTCAACAGGTCTGCAACGCGCAGCACGCCGGATGCGGCATAGACATGCAGGCCGCGGAAATCCAGATGTTTGAGCGCCAAGAGCTGCGGCAGCACGGTATCGAGCTTCTCCTCGTCGACGCCGAACTTCTTGGAGCCGCCCGAGAAGGTGGTCTGCGCCTCGTGGATGTCGAAATTTGCATTGATGCGCAGCAGCACCTTCTGCCGACGCCCGTGCCGGGCGGCGATCGCATTCAGCCGGTGCGCTTCGGTCAGCGACTCGATATGCACCGTATGCACGCCGTTCTCGATACTCCACTCGAGCTCCTCCGGCGACTTGCCGGGGCCGGTGTAAATTAGGCGCTCCGGCGTAAAGCCCGCCGCCACCGCCTTCTGTGCCTCACCCAAGCTGGCGATCTCGATGCCGCGCGCGCCGGAATCTAGGGCGGCCTTCAGAAAGGCCGGGTGCGGATTCGCCTTCATGGCGTAATAGACCTCGACACCGGCCGGCATGATGGCGGCCAGATGCGCGATCTTCGCCCGCATCGGCGCCGTATCGTAGATGTAGGCGTTCAGCGTCCGACCATTGACGGCAATCTCGCGCAGTTTGGCTTCGACGTTTGCGGGTATCTGCATATCGGTTCCTAGACTCTCACAGCCTTCAAACGGCGGGCAAGCTCGGCCGCCTTCTCCGGCCCGTCGACGAGTGCTGCTCGCACGAAGCCCTGGCCGGGATTCACACCATCGTCGCCGTCGGCGGCGAGATAAGCACCCGGCAGCACGGTGACCGACTGCTGCGTATAGGCGGCCAGTGCGAACTTCTCGCCGTCGGGCACCGGCAGCCAGACGAAGAAGCTGCCCGCCGGCGGTTCGCCCTCGCCCCCTTTCTCCAGATAGGCCTCGTAAAAGGCGGCCAGGCTCTGGCGGTAGACGGCCAGATGCTGCTGCACATGCATCTCATCGCTCCAGGCGGCCGCCGCCACCTGCTGCAGCGGGATGGGTGTGGCAGGTCCCGTATAGGTGCGCAGCTTGGCAAAACGGGCGATCAGTTTCGCATCACCGGCAATGAAGCCGGAGCGCATACCCGGCAGGGCCGAGCGCTTGGAAAGCGAATTCATCACCAGACAACGGCTGAAGTCGCTGCGACCCAGTTCGTGCGCCACCTGCAGCAGGCCGACAGGCGGCTCATCCAGATAGATCTCCGAGTAGCACTCGTCGGAAACGATGGCGAAATCGAAGCGGTCGGCCAGCCGGAACAACTCGCGATAGTAGTCGGTGCCGGCGATCCAGCCGGTCGGGTTGGAGGGCGAGCAGACGTAGACGAAGGCGGTGCGCACCCACACCTCGTCCGGCACGCTGGCAAGCTCCGGCGCGAAGCCGCTTGCGGGCGTGCAGGGCATGAACCAGGGAATGCCGCCCGCCAGTACCGCGCCGCCCAGATAGATCTGGTACATCGGGTTGGGCATCAGCACATACGGCTTTTCGTCGGCCTCCGGATTGACCAGCGCGTGAGCGACGGCGAACAGTGCCTCGCGCGTGCCGTTGGCGGTCAGCACCTGGCTGGCCGCATCGACATGCGGCAGGCCATAGCGGCGCATGAGCCAATCGGCGATAGCCTTACGCAGGATGTCGGAGCCTTTGGTCGTCGGATATTTGGAAAAGCCGTTGAGATTGGCGTTCAGCGTTTCGGCGACGAACGATGGCAGCGGCAGTCGCGGCTCGCCGGCACCGGCGTCGATATGAACCAGTGCCGGATTTGGCGTGTGGCCAGCAAAGAGCTTCGACACCCGCTCGAACGGGTATTCGCCGAGTTGGGCCAACCGCGGCTGGTCGTGCTTGCCGCCGCTCACTTCTGCAACAGATCCACGGCCTGAGCGTGGATCGTCTGGCTCCATTCGCCAAGGTTACCGTCCACATCGACGGCGCGGATTCGGAACAGGAACTCGCGATTGTATGAACCCAGGTTGATCAGCTTCCTGATCGGCGTGTCGACCTGCTTGGCCATCGCCGGCTGTTCGAAATGGCGGCGCCACATGGTCGGGCACTTGCAGTAGGGGTCCATCTCGGCGCGGTCGATCTGGTAGCCGACACCGCGCGCGCTGCCCAGCAGACGGAAATTCAGCGCCAGTGCCGGTCCGTTGACCTCATGCGTCAGCTCGACGATCTGCGGCGGCGCTCCCTTGGCCAGCACCTGCGGCGGCTCCTTGCGGCCGCAACCGGCGACGAGCAGGGCGAGCATTCCGACGATGACGAACTTGCGGATCATTTCCCGCTTCATGTCCAACCTCATTTCAAGCTCTCCTTCCAGAAGGTGCACTGCTTCAGCACCTGGGCGGGTGCCGTGCCGCCGACGTGATCGCGGGCGGCCACACACGCCTCGACCGACAGGGCGCGAACCATATCGGCGGTCAGGCGCGAATCAATGGCAGCACAGCTCGCCGCATCCATCTGGTGCAGCTCGATCCCTTCACGGATGCAGTGGGCGACCGACTTACCGACAATCTCGTGCGCCTCGCGGAACGGCACGCCGGCGCGCACCAGCGCATCGGCCAGATCGGTGGCCACAGCGAATCCGGAACTAGCCGCCTTGTGCAGCACATCTCGGTTTACTTTCATACCCGGCAGCATGCCGGCAAAGATGCGTAAGGAACCTTCCAGCTGGTCGAAGGCATCGAACACCGCGCCCTTGTCCTCCTGCATGTCCTTGTTGTAGGCGAGCGGCAGACCCTTTACCGCCACCAGCATGGCGACCAGACCACCGATGATGCGGCCCGACTTGCCGCGCACCAGCTCCGGCATATCCGGATTCTTCTTCTGCGGCATGATGGAAGAGCCGGTGCAGTAGGCATCGGGCAGATCGACGAAACGGAACTGGGCGCTCATCCAGAGGATCAGCTCCTCGGACAGACGCGACAGATGCACCGCCGTGATCGAGCAGGCGGCCAGGAGCTCCATGATGAAGTCGCGATCGGAAACCGCATCGAGCGAGTTGCGCGTCGGGCCGTCGAAGCCGAGCTCGGCGGCGGTCATCTCGCGGTCGATCGGGAAGGTGGTGCCGGCCAGTGCCGCCGAGCCCAGCGGGCACTGGTTCATGCGTTTGCGCGCATCGGCAAAGCGGCCGGCATCGCGCTCGAACATCTCGACATAGGCGAGCAGGTGGTGGCCGAGCGTCACCGGCTGCGCGGTCTGCAGGTGGGTGAAGCCCGGCATGATGGTGTCGGCATTGGCCTTAGCCTGCGCGACCAGCACTGCCTGCAGCTTGCGCAGCAGGGCGATCATCCCATCGGTGCGGCGGCGCAGATAGAGGCGGGTATCGGTGGCGACCTGGTCGTTGCGGCTGCGGCCGGTGTGCAGGCGCTTGCCGGCGTCGCCGATCCTGTCGGTGAGCCGCGCCTCGACGTTCATGTGCACATCCTCGAGCTGCACGGTGAACTCGATCTCACCCGCCTCGATGGCGCTCTTGATCTCGTCGAGCCCTTTCAGGATCGCCTTCACGTCGGCTTCGGAGAGGATGCCTTGCTTGCCGAGCATCTTCGCGTGCGCCTTGGAACCGGCGATATCCTCGGCATACATGCGCGCATCGACGTCGATGGAGGCGTTGAACTGCTCCACCAGCTCGTCGGTCTTTTCGGCGAAACGTCCGCCCCAGAGTTTGTCCTGTGCCATTGGCCGCTCCTTCTTTCGCGGCAGAAGCCTAACCGCGCATCCGCCAAACTGGAAACGCGGACTTCCAAAGTGAATACGCATATACCCAACAAGAAAAGGCCGCCTACAAGGCGGCCTGCTTCTATTTGCGTCTAATAAACAGATACGCAGTAATTAACACCAATGCTCCAATACCAATATTCTTTAGTTG
>DATLWR010000095.1:0-14331 GCA_035576205.1 Mariprofundaceae bacterium | reverse complement strand
CATCGAGGTGCTCGACCTGTTCCTCAACACGCCCGCGCGGCTCAACTTCATGCGCTCCGACAAGACCGAGGAGGCGGCGATCATCGAGGCGTTCCGGAGCCTGGCGCTGGCCAATCCGGCGACCGCGATGTCGCTCGATCTCGACGGCCGCAACCGCTTCGATTTCAGGGCCGGCGCCGAGGCCGAACGGGTGCTGGCGGTGATGGGCGAGGAGTTTGCCGCCAACAGCATCGAGCAGGTCATCGAGCACGAGGGTATCCGGGTGGCCGGCCATCTGGGGCTTGCCACCTACCATCACCGCGATTCGACGCGCATGCTGTTCCTGGTCAACGGCCGTGTGATCCGCGACAAGCAGCTTCTGGGTGCGCTGCGGGCCGGCTACCGCGACGTGATGTTCCACGATCGCTACCCGGTGGCGGTGCTGCGCATCGACATCGATCCGGCGGATGTGGATGTCAACGTGCACCCGGCCAAGCGCGAGGTGCGCTTCCGCTCGCCGCAGACGGTCAACAGTGCGGTGATCGCTTGCGCCCGCGCCGCCATCGAGCGCATGGGACAATCCGTGTCGGCATTGCCGGCGCAGGCCGCACTCGATGCCATGCGCCGCACGCATGCCGCGTCGCGCCCGTATTCGGGCGGTGGCGGCTTCAGCCTGCCGAAATCGTTCCCGTCGCATCGTCAGCCCGTGCCGGCCGATATCCAGCGGCGGCTGTTCGCGGCTCCCGAAGCGCGCGAACCGGCCGGCGAATACGCGACATCCGGACTCGATCTCGGCCGGCCGCTGGCGCAGATCCATCGCTGCTACATCCTCGCCGAGACCGACGACGGTGTGATCCTGGTCGACCAGCATGCCGCCCATGAGCGCATCAATTTCGAGGCGATGAAGGAGCAGCTGGAGAAGGGGGCGTTGCGCACCCAGCTGCTGCTGCACCCGGCCGACTGGCAGGTCTCGGCGCATGAAGCTGCCTGGCTGCACGACCATGCCGACGAGCTCTCGGCCTTCGGCGTGGAGCTCGATGCGGCGGGCGATGAGCTGTTCCGCATCCGCTCGTTGCCGGCGCAACTGGCCGGCGAGCCGCCGGTCGCCGTCGTCGCCGAACTCGTCGATGCCTGCATGCAGCACGGCGCGGCGACCGAAGGGCGGGGCAGGGTGCTGGAGCGCTGGCTCGGCAACCGGGCCTGCAAGGGCTCGATCAAATCGGGGCACACGCTCTCCCACGATGCCCAGGTCGCGTTGCTGAGAACGATGGAGACCACCCCCAATATCGCCCAGTGCAACCACGGCCGCCCGACCTACGTGCGGCTCTCCCTGAACGATCTCGACCGTCTGTTCGGCCGCAAGGAGTAAATTACGGAAATCTCCCGCTTGCGTGGTAAATTTCAGAATCTCGTCTAGGCTTCGCGCATGGAAATGAATGACGTTCTGCTCGCCGTCGTCGGTGTCATCGGCTGTGCGCTGCTCTTCGCTTACGTACTGAAATCCTTCGGCATTCCGGCGGCCGCCGCCTATATTGCCACTGGCATCATGGTCGGCCCGGCCGGTTTCGGCATCATTGCCGACCGTACCCTGCTGACCCATGTCGGCGAGATCGGCGTGATCATGCTGATGTTTTTCATCGGCATGGAGGTGTCGCTGCCGCGGCTGATCTCCGGCTGGCGCATCGCCGTGCTTGGTACGGCGGCGCAGATGCTGCTCTCTGTCGCCATCTGTTCGCTGGTGGCCTGGATGTTCGGCCTGAACTGGCGGGCCGGCCTGCTGTTCGGCTTTCTGATCAGCATGAGCTCGACGGCGGTGGTGCTCACCCTGCTGAAGGACTCCGGCGAGCTGGAGACCGGTTTCGGCCAGAACGCGCTCGGCGTGCTGCTGATGCAGGATCTGGCCATCGTGCCGATCATGGTGATCCTCGGCATGCTCGGTCCGGAGGAGGTGCATTTCCATACCGTGGCGGTGCAGGTGATCGGCGCGATCGTGCTGGTATCGCTGGCGGTCTGGCTGATCAAGCATCCCGGCTGGCATATCCCTGAAGCGCTGCGCGCCACGGTGGACAAGCGCATCCTGCTGGGGCTGCTACTCTGCTTCGCGGCGGCGGCGCTGACCGCCGAGATCGGGCTTTCGGCACCGCTCGGCGCCTTCCTGGCCGGCATGGTGCTGCACGCTTCGGACGAGTCGGAATGGGTCGAGGACCATCTGCGTTCGCTCTACGTGGTGTTCGTCGGCGTCTTTTTCCTCTCCGTCGGCATGCTCGTCGATCTGCATTTCGTTTATCGCAATCTCGGCGTGGTAGCACTGGCTACGCTGGCGGTCTTCGTGCTCAACTCGGGCATCAACACGCTGGTGCTGCGCGCCCTCGGCGAGACTTGGCGCATGTCGATCCTGACCGGCGGCCTGTTGAGCCAGATCGGCGAACTCTCCTTTTTGCTGGCCGCCGTCGGTATCGGCATGGGTGTGCTCGACCAGCAGGGGCACCAGATGGCCATCGTGGTGATCGCGCTGAGCCTGATGCTCAGCCCCTTGTGGATGCTGGCGATCCGCATGCTGATCCGCGCGGACACGCAGGTGATGGAGGATCTCGATCAGGATGCCAAGCTGAAGGCGATGCTCGGCGAACTGGAGAAGGTGCGGGTCAACCGTTGAGTCGATCCGCGTTGCGGGCCGTGGCGGTGATGGGCGCCACCAGCACCGGAAAATCCGCGCTGGCCATGCGGCTCGCCATCCTATCCGGCGGTGGCATCGTCTGCTGCGATTCCATGCAGGTCTACAGGGGGCTCGATATCGGCACGGCGAAGCCGACCGCAGAGGAGCGGCAAAGGGTGCCGCATGCCATGGTCGATTGCTGCACGCTTCCCGACCAGTATTCGGCCGCCCGCTGGGCACGCGAGGCGCGTGACGCCATCCGCGAATTCAACACCGCCGGCCATACGCCGCTGATCGTCGGCGGCACCGGCCTCTACCTGAGGGCACTGCTGGAGGGTTTTTCGGAGATTCCCACCGAGGATGCCGGGGTGCGCGAGACGCTGTTCGCCGAGCAGCAGGAGCACGGCACACCTTTCATGCACGCCCTGCTCGCCGAAGTGGATTCCTCGCTGGCCGCCCAGTTGAAGCCGAACGATACGCAGCGCATCCTGCGCGCACTTGCCGTGCAGCGCACCACCGGCATCCCGCTCAGTGCCTGGCAGCAGGGTGAAGCATCCACTGAGGAGATCGACTGCCCGGTGTTCGTGCTGGAGCTGCCGCGCGAGCTGTTGCGCGAGCGTCTGGCGACCCGGTTCGAGGCGATGCTCGATGCCGGCTGGCTGGACGAGGTGCGCTGGCTCGCAGGCCTGAAGCTGCCGGAAACCCATCCGGCGATGCGGGCGGTCGGCTACCGGCAACTGCTCGACCACCTGCAAGGACGCCTGTCGCTGGATGAAGCGGTGCGGGACGGCATCACCGCCACCCGCCGTTACGCCAAGCGGCAGCAGACCTGGTTTGCGCACCAGACCCCGGCAGCGGTCCGCGGCGGGGCAGAGGAGCTGGAGTTGAGGATTACGGAGGCGCTGTACGGATGACGGCGATGTGGGAAGAGAGCAACGAACCCGAACGGGCGATCAGCGTCCATCCGGAATTCGCGAACCAGAAGATCGGCGCCTATGCCCGGCAGGCGCGCGTCGAGGAGTTCGACCGGCTGGTGAGTTCCAGCGGCTGCGATGTCGCCGAGTCGATCCGCCTGCCCGTGCGTCATCCGGTGCCGGCGACGCTGTTCGGCAGCGGCCAGGTGGAGCAGGTGAAGCAGCAGGTGGAGGCGCACGAGGCGGCGGTGGTCTTCGTCGATCATCTGCTGAGTCCGGTGCAGCAGCGCAACCTGGAGACGGCCTGGGACGCCAAGGTGGTGGACCGCACCGGCCTGATCCTCGAAATCTTCGCCGCCCGCGCCCGTACCAAGGAGGGTGTGCTGCAGGTGGAGCTGGCCAGTCTCAACTACCAGATCAGCCGGCTGGTGCGCTCCTGGACCCACCTGGAACGGCAGCGCGGTGGTTTCGGCTTTATGGGCGGTCCGGGCGAGCGGCAGATCGAACTGGACCGGCGCATGATCCGCGGCCGCATCCTGCAGATCGAGAAGGATCTGGCGAAGGTGCGGCAGATGCGTGCTACGCAGCGGACCGGCCGCCGCCGGCGCGATATCCCGACCGTGTCACTGGTCGGCTACACCAACGCCGGCAAGTCGACCCTCTTCAACCGGCTGACCGAATCGACCGTCTATGCCGCCGACCAGCTCTTCGCCACCCTCGACCCGACGCTCAGGCTCGTGAAGCTGCCGGGAGGGGCGCGCATGATGCTCTCCGACACGGTGGGCTTCGTGCAGGAGCTGCCGCACGAACTTGTTGACGCCTTCCGCGCCACGCTGGAGGAGGTGGTGGAAGCCGATCTGATCCTGCACGTGCGCGATGCCGCCGATCCGATGCTGGCCGAGCAGGGCAAGGTGGTGAACGACACGCTCGAGCAGATCGGCGTCTATGGCGATGCCGCACCGCCGATCATCGAGGTAATGAACAAACGCGATCTGGTACCGGGTCTGCAGTCGCACCGGACTGAGCATTTCGGCGGCAGCCGCATGGCCGTTTCGGCGGTCTCCGGCGAAGGCCTCGACGAGCTGACCGGATTACTGCGCGACTGGCTGGAGCAGGACATGCAGGAGCATGTCTTCCGGCTCTCCGTCTCCGACGGCCGCACGCTCGCCTATTGCCATCAGCACGGCCGTATCGTCGGCCAGGAGGTGCACGACGATGTCCTGCAGCTCACCGTGCGAATGAGCGACAAGGCTGCCTCGAAAATCGTCAGCGAGGATGGTATCCACGTCCTAGCCTGACGGCCGGGAGTCTCAGCCGTTCTGCACCATGACCGGGATATTGATCTTGCGGCGGTTGATGACGCTGATCCGGCGCGCCACCTCGCCGGCCATGTCGCGGTAGGCGGCGGCCTGTGGCGAGTCGGGGTGGGAGGCGACGATCGGCGTGCCGGCATCGGAATTAAGGCGGATCTCGATGTCGAGCGGGATATGCGCCAGCACCTCCACGTTCTGGGCCTCGGCCAGCCGGTCGGCTCCGCCTTCGGCGAAGATGTGGCTGGTCTTGCCGCAGTGAGGGCAGACGAAGGCGCTCATGTTCTCGACGATGCCCAGCGTGGGCACGTTCACCTTGTTGAACATCGTGATGCCTTTCTTGCAGTCGAGCAGGGCAATGTCCTGCGGCGTGGTCACCACCACCGCACCCGTGATCGGTACCCGCTGCGCAAGGGTCAGGTGGATGTCGCCGGTACCCGGCGGCATGTCGATCACCAGATAATCGAGCTCACCCCAGGCGACGTCGTTCAGCAATTGCATGACGGCACCGGAAACCATCGGCCCGCGCCAGATCATCGCCTGGTCATCCTCCACCATGTAGCCGATGGAGATGGTTTTGACACCGTAGTTTTCCAGCGGCTGGATGGTTTTGTCCGTCACCTTCGGTTGCATGCCGGCGAGATTCATCAGCTGCGGCACGGAGGGGCCGTAGATGTCGGCATCCAGCAGGCCGACGCGGGCGCCGGTCTGCGCCAGTGCGACGGCGAGGTTGACGGCTGTGGTGGACTTGCCGACACCGCCCTTGCCGGAGGCGACGGCGATGATGTTGGCTACACCTGGCACCTGCTTGGCCACCTGCGGTTGCGCGGCGACCTTCGAGGTCATGTTGATGTCGATGTTGCCGAATCCAAGAGCTCGCACCGCCGCATCGGCCTGTTGGCGGAACTGCTCCTTGACCGGGCAGGCGGGAGTGGTCAGTTCGATCGTGAAGGCGGCGCGACCGCCGTCGATACGGATATCCTTCACGAACCCCAGCGTGACGATGTCCTTGCCGAAGTCCGGATCGATGATGCCTGAAAGTGCCTTGCGGATATCCGCCTCGGTGATATTGGCCGTTGCCATTTGCGCCTCCATGATCCGCCGATCGTCCTAATCCCGACTAAAACTGTCAAGTATTGACGGGGCGGTTTCTCAGCCCTGCCGGAGATCCTTCACGGCACGCACGATGTCGTCGTGTTCGGCGATGCTTTCGATGCCGAAACCGAGCTTCCTCACCAGCCCCAGCATGGCGGCGTTCTCGGACAGAACTTCGCCCTCGAAGCGGTGCAGGCCGCGCTCCTTGGCGGTCTTCATCAGCGTGCACATCAGCCGTTCGCCGATGCCCTTGCCCTGGCAGGCATCGGTGACGACGACGGCGAAATCGGCCGATTCGCCGTCGGGATTGATCACGTAGCGGGCCACGCCCAGTTCCCGCGGCAGGTCCGGTTCGTCGCTGACCGCAACGAAGGCCATGTCGCGGTCGTAGTCGATCTGCGTGAAGCGCACGATCATCTCCGGCGTCAGCTCCTGCAGCGACTGCATGAAGCGGAAATACCTGCTGCGCTCGGAGAGGCTGTTGAAGAAATCCTTCTCCATGTCCGCATCCTCCGGACGGATCGGACGGATCAGGATGCGCCGGCCGTCAGGAAGTTCCATCTCCCGTGCCAGCTCATGCGGGTAGGGGTGGATCGCCATATGGGAGTAGGGCGCCAGCTGGTGCGAGGCGACGGCCTTGATGCGTGCGTCGAGTGCCAGGACGCCCTTGTCGTCGGCGATCAGCGGATTGATATCCATCTCGACGATCTCCGGCAGCTCGCTGATCATCTCCGAGACGTTCAGCAGCACATCGACGAGCGCCCGCCGGTCGATCGCCTTCATCTGGCGGAAGGCGCCGATGTAGCGCGCCGCACGCGTCTTGGCGATCAGTTGCTCGATCATGTATTCGTTGAGCGGCGGCAGCGCGATGGCCCGGTCGCGGATGATCTCGACCAGTGTGCCGCCCATGCCGAAGCTGATCGCCGGGCCGAACACCGGGTCGCGCACCACGCCGACCATCAGCTCGCGGCTGTTCTCCGAGCGGTACATCGGCTCCACCGTCATCACCACATGCGTGAGCTCAGGTTGCAGGGCGCGCATCTGCGCCTCCATCTCCTGGAACTGGCGGGAGACCTGCTGGGCACTGTTCAGGTTCAGGCGCACGCCGCCGATGTCCGACTTGTGGCTGAACTCGGCCATGTTGATCTTCAGCACCACCGGGAAGCCGACGGTCTCGGCGGCGATCATCGCATCCTTGGCGTTCTCCACCTTGATGGTCTGGGTCACCGGGATGCGGAAGGCGGAGAGGATCGCCTTCGACTCCTGCGTGGTCAGTACGTTGCGTCCCTCGGCCAGCACCCGCTCGATGATCAGCCGGGCCCCGTCGATGTCGGCCTGCCGCCCCACGGCTCGCGGCGACGGGATCTGCTGGATCAGACGCTGGTTGCGGCGGTAGCGGGCGAGGAACGAGAAGGCATCGACCCCTACCTCGGGAGTGGTGAAGTGGGCGACGCGGCTGTTGGCGAACAGGTCGCGGCCCTCCTGCACGCGGTTGCCGCCGGTCCACGAGGCGAGCACCGGCTTGTCGCTCTTTTTCGCCGCCTCGATGACCAGCTCCGCCACCTTTGTCGGGTCGGTCATCGCCTGCGGGGTGAGGATCACCAGCACGCCGTCGATGCCCTCGTCGGCAAGGCAGATGTCGAGCGCCTGCTGGTAGCGCTCGGGTGTGGCGTCACCGAGGATGTCGATCGGGTTGGCGTGCGACCAGTGGTCGGGCAATACCTGGTTCAGGCGTGTCACCGTCTGTGCGCCCAGTGCGGCAAGCCGGACACCGACATCCTCGGCACGGTCGGTGCTCATGACACCCGGGCCGCCGGCATTGGTGATGATCGCCAGCCGGTCCTGCTCCAGTACGTAGTTGTTGGCGAGGATGCGGGCTGCGGAGAAGAGCTGTGCGATGCTGTAGGCGCGCACCACGCCGGCGCGTTCGATGGCGGCATCGAAGACGTCGTCGCCGCCGACCATCGAGCCGGTGTGCGACATGGCCGCACGGCTGCCGGCTTCGTAGCGGCCGGCCTTGATCAGGATCACCGGTTTCAGCCTCGCAGCCGCCTTCAGGCCGGAAAGGAAACGGCGCGCGTCGCGGATGCCCTCGACGTAGAGCAGGATGCTGTGGGTCTGCGGGTCCATGGCGAGGAAATCGAGCACCTCGCCGAAATCGATGTCGGCCGCACCGCCCATCGAGACGACGGTGGAGAAACCGATCTCCTGCATCTGCGCCCAGTCGAGGATCGCCGTACAGACCGCACCCGACTGCGACACCAGCGCCAGATGACCGTCCTTGACGGTGCCGTAGCCGAAGGTGGCGTTGAGGTGGCTGCCGGGGCGGATCAGGCCGAGGCAGTTCGGGCCGATGATACGGATGCCGTAGCGGCCGGCGGTGTCGAGGATCTCCTGCTGCAGGCGTTTGCCCGCCTCGCCCAGTTCGCCGAAACCGGCGGAGATGATGATCAGCGCGCGGATGCCCTTTTCGCCGCACTGGCGGACGATGGGCGGCACACTCTTGGCCGGGGTGGCGATCACCGCCAGATCGACCGTTTCCGGGATCGATTCGATGTCCTGGTAGCAGGGGACGCCCATCAGCTCGTCGCGCTTCGGGTTGACCGGATAGAGCGAGCCTGCGAACCCCGCCTCCAGCATGTTCAGCATCAGTCGCTGGCCGACGCTGTCGGGCCTGTCGGTGGCGCCGACGATGGCGACGCTCTTCGGCATGAAGAAGTTGCTGAGGTAATGCGGACCCATGGGGGGACTCCTGTGTCGTGGATGGTCGGCCGGTTGGCCGGTGCGGTCGAATTCTAGCATGTTCGTTGCCACTTTTCCGCGACGAATCTGTGACAGCCTCCCGGGAGGCCGCAGGCGGCCCCGTTACGCATAATTCACACAGAGAAAAGTGCGGACTTCGGCGGTGTACGCTGCGAACCCGCCGCCCTATACTCCGCCGCCTATGACTGACGTCACCCTGATCCTGCTGTCCGCCGTGCTGGTCAACAACTATGTGCTGACCAAGTTCCTCGGCATCTGCCCGTTCCTCGGCGTTTCCGGCAAGGTCGAGACGGCGATCGGCATGTCGTTCGCTGTGATGTTCGTGATGACGCTCGCCGCCACCGCCACCTGGCTGGTGCAGCGCTACATCCTGATCCCGCTCGACTTGTTGTACCTGCAGACGGTGTTCTTCATCCTGATCATCGCCTCGCTGGTGCAGTTCATCGAGATGATGATCCACAAGACCAGTCCGGTACTCTACCAGGCGCTCGGCATCTTTTTGCCGCTGATCACCACTAACTGCGCCGTGCTGGGCGTGGCGCTGCTGAACGTACAGAAGGACCAGACCTTCCTCTCCTCGGCACTGTACGGATTCGGTGCCGCCGCCGGCTTCGCGCTGGTGCTGGTGCTCTTCTCCGGCCTGCGCGAGCGCATCGAGCACGCACCGGTGCCGGCCGCCTTCAAGGGCTCGCCGCTGACGCTGATCACCGCCGGCATGATGTCGCTGGCGTTCATGGGCTTCTCCGGTCTGGTGAAGATGTAACACGTGTCCCACATTCTTGTCGCATTGTTGAGTCTGGGTGGCTTCGCGCTGGTGGCGGGGCTGGTGCTGGCCGTCGCCCAGAAGGTGTTCCATGTCGAGAGCGATCCGCTGGTCGACAGGATCGACGCCCTGCTTCCGCAGACCCAGTGCGGCCAGTGCGGCTATCCCGGCTGCAAGCCGTATGCCGAAGCGGTGGCTGCCGGCCAGGCGGAGGTGAACCACTGCGTGCCGGGCGGCGACCGCACGATGCGCGCCATCGCCGACCTGATGGGCGTGCAGCCGAAGGCGGTCGAGGAGGAGGCGAAAGCGCCGATGCTGGCCTTCATCCGCGAGGATGAATGCATCGGCTGCACGCTGTGCATCAAGGCCTGCCCGGTCGATGCCATCGTCGGCGCACCCAAGCAGTACCATACGGTGATCGCCGAGCACTGCACCGGCTGCACGCTCTGTGTGGAGCCGTGCCCGGTCGACTGCATCGACATGCTGCAGAAGCCCGAACTGATCGAGCACTGGGCCTGGCCGCTGCCGGATACGCGGCGCGCCCGGCAGGGCAAGGTGCGGAGGGGACAGCATGCCGGCCATGCTTAAGCGACTGGCGCGCAGCCTGGGGCTTGTGGCACCGAATTTCCACGGCGGCATCGAGCCGGACGACCGCAAGCTGACCGCCGTGGTGCCGATTCGTGACTGTCCGCTGGCACCGTTGTTCATCGTGCCGCTGAAGCAGCATATCGGCGGCATCTGCGAGCCGATCGTCGAGGTCGGCGAGCGGGTACGGCGCGGCCAGAAGATCGCCCGCGCCGACAGCTATCTCGCCGCCCCCGTGCATGCGCCGACCTCCGGCCGTGTCGTGAAGATCGAGGAGCATGCCATTCCGCATCCGTCGGGGCTGGGGCTCACCTGCATCTTCATCGAGCCGGACGGCAAGGACGAGGCGGACGACAGCCTCACGCCGATGCCCGACTGGCAACAGCGCGATCCGGCGGAACTTCGGGAGCGGGCGCGGCTGGCGGGCCTGGCGGGGCTTGGCGGCGCCGTTTTTCCGACCTTCATCAAGCTGGTCCGCGACCAGAAACATCCGGTACAGACGGTGATCCTCAACGGTGTGGAGTGCGAGCCGTACCTGACCAACGATCACCGGCTGATGCTGGAGCACGCCGACGAGATTCTCTCCGGGCTCGCCATCCTGATCCATATGGTGGGGGCTTCCGAGGCGCTGGTGGCCATCGAGGAGAACAAGCCGGATGCAATCGCCGTGATGCGGCGGGCACTGGCCGTGCGCGACGACCTGCCCGACGTGCGCGTCGTCGAGGTGGCGACCCGCTACCCGCACGGCAGCGAGAAGCAGCTGATCTTTTCGCTGACCGGCAAGGAGGTGCCGGCCGGCAGGCTGCCGATGCACGTCGGCGTGCTCTGCCAGAATGTCGGCACCTGCAAGGCGCTGTTCGACGCGGTGATGTTCGGCCGGCCCCTGACCGATCGCATCGTCACCGTCTCCGGCGAGGCGGTGCCCGAGCCGGCCAACCTCCGAGTGCGGCTGGGTACGCCGATGCGCTTCGTCTTCGCCCAGTGTGGGCTGGAGGACTTCGAGGGGCTGCACGTGCTGCACGGCGGCCCGATGATGGGCGAACGGTTGCGTTCGCTCGACGTGCCGGTGGTGAAATCGTCGACCGGCATTCTGGCGTTCTCCGAAACGGCACTGTCGCCGGCGCACCAGGCCGAGGACCCGTGCATCCGCTGCGGCCACTGCAGCGAGGTCTGCCCGGTGTCGCTGGTACCGAACCTGCTGGCCGACCACTGCCGCGCCGACCAGCTAGACAAGGCGGAGGCCTACAACCTGTTCGACTGCATCGAGTGCGGCTGCTGCAGCTATGTCTGCCCGTCGAACATTCCGCTGGTGCACTACTTCCGCTACGGCAAGGGTCAGGTGGCGCAGATCCGGCGCGAGCGTGCCTTCGCCGAGGAGTCGCGCCACCGCTCCGATGCCCGCATGGATCGGCTGGAGCGCGACAAGGCGGAGAAGGCGGCCCGCCGTTCGAAGGTGCGCGAGCAGCTGGCGCCCGAAGCGGCCGCTGCCACGACTGCCGAAACGAAGGCCGAAACGACGACCCAAGGGGAGGGAGAGTCCTGATGCCGATCATGCTCAGTTCGCCGCATATCCACGGCGGCGATTCCATCCGCATGACCATGCTCACCGTCATCCTGGCGCTGATGCCGGCGGCCATCGTCGGAGTCTACCTGTTCGGCTGGCTGGCGGTGTTCATGATGCTGCTCTGCATCGGCGGCTGCATGGCCACCGAGGCGGTTACTCTTCTCATGATGGGGCGGCCGCTCCGTGCACTCTCCGACAATTCGGCGGCCCTGACCGGCCTGCTGCTCGCCATGACGCTACCGGCCTCCACACCGTGGTGGATGGCGCTGCTCGGCAGCGTCTTCGCCATCGTGCTCGGCAAGCAGGTCTACGGCGGGCTGGGTTACAACCTGTTCAACCCGGCGCTCTCGGCGCGCATCATCCTGCTGATCTCCTTCCCGCTGCAGATGACCTCGTGGATCGTGCCGATGCATGTCGGCACGCCGGCGGTCGATCTCTACGATTTCCACGCCTGCCTGCAGCTCTTCCTGTTCGGCCCGGATGCGATAGGGCAGGGGCTGGACGCCATCACCATGGCAAGCCCGCTCGGTCACGTGAAGACCGAGTGGACGCAGGGCATCGGTGTCGCCGAGGCGCTCAACAACTACCACTACAGCGTGCTGGATGCCTTCCTCGGCCGCGAGGCGGGCAGCATCGGCGAGACCAGTGCGCTGGCGCTGCTGATCGGCGGCATTTACCTGCTGGCCCGCCACACCATCACCTGGCATATCCCGGTCTCCTATCTGGCCACCGTGGCGGTGCTGGCGGCGATCTTCAGCAGCGTCGATCCGAACCATTTCGCGCCGCCGCTGTTCCACCTGTTCGCCGGCGGCCTGATCCTCTGCGCCTTCTTCATGGCCACCGATCCGGTCTCGTCGCCGGTCACCCCTGTCGGCCAGCTGGTGTTCGGCATCGGCTGCGGCGTGCTGACCTGGGCGATCCGCAGCTTCGGCGGCTATCCGGAGGGGGCGATGTTCTCGGTGCTGTTGATGAACTGCGCCGTGCCGCTGATCGATCACTATTTCCGGCCGCGCGTCTACGGCCACGGCAACGGGAACGGCGCATGAAGATGACGCAGGACCAGTGGCGGATGGCAGCCGCCCTCGCCGTCGTGGCGATCGTCGCCACGCTTCTGTTGGGCATCACCGACCTGTTCACCCGCGAACCGATCGCCGAGGCGCGCAAGGCGGCCCTGCACGAGGCGCTGATGGAGGTGCTGCCGCAGCATGCCAACGACGCGCTGGCCGATGCCGTGATGGTCGGCAACGGCAAGGATGCCAGGACCGTCTATCCGGCCCGCGATGCGGCAGGTTCGCTGACGGGCTTCGCCTGGGAGACGGTGGCGCCCGACGGCTATTCGGGCAGCATCCATATCCTGATGGGCGTGCATCCGGACGGCAGCATCTATGCCATCCGCGTTACCGATCACCAGGAGACGCCGGGACTCGGCGACGGCATCGTCAAGAACAAGGCATGGGTCGACTCGTTCGCCGGCACCACGCTTACCAACACCCGCTGGGCGGTGAAGAAGGACGGCGGTGATTTCGACCAGTTCACCGGTGCGACCATCACCCCGCGGGCGGTCGTGAAGGCGGTGAAGCGCGGCCTGGAGTTTTTCCGCGACAATCATGCGGCTATCCTTGGCCAGCAGCCGGCCGGCGGAGCTACAACCGGGTCCGCCGCAGGCGCCGCAGGAGGTGAGCGATGAGCAGCCGATCGGAAGTCTTCGTCGACGGTTTCTGGCACAACAACACGATCTTCGCGCAGCTCTTGGGCATGTGTCCGCTGCTCGGCGTCACCACCTCGGCCATCAACGGTTTCTGGATGGGTGCGGCGACCCTGCTGGTGCTGATGGGCTCCAATCTCGTAGTGTCGCTGGTGCGCGGAGTGATCCCGAAAAACGTGCGCATCCCGGCCTACATCACCATCATCGCCGCCTTCGTGACGGTGGTCGGCATGTCCATGGACGCCTGGATGCACAAGATGTACCTGATCCTCGGCCTGTTCATCCCGCTGATCGTCGTGAACTGTGCGCTGATGGGGCGTGCCGAGGCGTTCGCCAGCAAGAACACGCCGCTCGATGCGGTGGTCGATGCGCTCGGTATCGGGCTCGGCTTCACCTTCGCGCTGGTGCTGCTGGGGGCGACGCGCGAGCTGCTCGGCCAGGGGGCGCTGTTCGGCTACAAGGTGCTGGGCGCCGGCTATCCGGACATGCTGATGTTCATCCTGCCGCCGGGCGCCTTCATCGCGCTGGGCTTCATCCTGGCCGGCATCAATATCCTCAACCGCCGCTCACGGGCGCGCGCCGCGGCGAAGGCCGAACGCGCTGCCGCCGAAACGGCAGCCGTACCGGCGGCGGTTGCGGCAGGGGGAGAATAAATGGACTGGAAACTCGTACTGCTGATGCTGCCGCTGGCCGGGCTCTGCTACTGGGCCGGCTTCGTGGCGACCGCCCGCTACCGCAGGAACAAGCACAAATTCAAGCAACTCGAAGAGGAGAGCTGATGCCCTACCTGCATGTCCATACCAACGTCGCCGTCGCCGACAAGGCTGATTTCCTGCAGCAGTGCTCGCAGACCGTCGCGACCGCGCTCGGCAAGCCCGAGTCCTACGTGATGGTCGAGCTTTCCGATGCCAGGCCGATGCTGTTCGCCGGCGTCGACGCGCCGCTGGCCTTCGTGGAGCTGAAGAGCCTCGGCCTGCCGGAGAGCAGGACGGCGGCA
>DATLWR010000094.1:0-3582 GCA_035576205.1 Mariprofundaceae bacterium | reverse complement strand
CCATCCCGATCTGAAGGCCGATGTCTTCGCCCTCCTGTCCATCGAGGACAACGGTACCGGCATCCAGCCGCAGGCCATCGAGCGCATTTTCGAACCGTTCTTCACCACCAAGGAGGTCGGCAAGGGTACCGGCCTGGGGCTGGCGACGGTGTACAGCATCGTACAGGGGCACGGCGGTGTGCTGGAGGTGGAGAGCGTGCCGGATATGGGGACGATGTTTCATGTCTACCTGCCGCTGATCGACGCTGGCCAGTTGCGGACAGTGGCCCGGGAGACACCCCGAGCCGTGCACGGCAACGGCGAGCTGATCCTGGTCGCCGACGACGAGCCGGATCTGCGCACCTCGATTGCCGAGGTGCTGCGCCGTCTGAACTACCATGTCATGCTCGCCGCCGACGGCAAGGAGGCGCTGGAACTTTTCAGACAGCAGCCGGACGATATCGCGCTGGTTATCCTCGATGTGGTGATGCCGAAAATGAGCGGGCCGGAAACTGCCCGGCAGATGCGTGAAACAAGGCCCACGCTGCCGGTCATCTTTGCCACCGGCTACGATGCCGGTCACGCCCTGCCCGTGGTCGACAATGCCTCGCCCGGCAACGTTCTCACCAAACCGTTCCGTATCCATGCGCTGGCCGCGAAAATCCACGAACTGCTGGCTGGCAGGTAAGGCGCTGCCGCCCCTGGAGGTGAACCATGAAACTTGATCGAATCGGCCTGCTGTTGCTGGCCGGCCTGCTCTGGGCTTCGCCTGCCGTGGCGGCGGATAACCCGTGGGATGGTTTCGACCGTAACGGCGATGGCCGCGTCACCTTCGACGAGGTGATGCAGCAGCTGGAGCCATCCATCCGCAAGGGCTTCGACGCAATGGATCGCAACCACGACGGCGCACTGTCGGCGGAGGATTTCGACGATGTGCGCGACGGTGTACGCCGGCTGCACAAATGGCTGGAGGAGATGCTCAGGCCGTTCCTGGACGAGCATCAGCAGGATGATGGCGAGCTGATCTGACTCGTAGCGTCCAGCTACTCGCCTGTCGGCAGCCAGGGCTGTCCAATCCGGCTCCTGCCGGATTGTGACTCGCGGCATCGTGCTGCGCACCTGTCGGCAGCCAGGGCCGTCCAACCCGCTCCTGCTGGGTGGCGCGCGGCGTTGCGATGGTCACCCCATCGCCTCCAGGATGCGTTTAACCGCCGCGAAATCGCTGTCTGCCAGTGCGGCTTCCGCATCGGGCCGGTAGAGGGCGGCCAGCATGTTGCCAAGCGGCGTCGGCGCCTGCAGCTCGGTGGCGGTGGCAAGAATGAAGCCGATATCCTTGGCCATGTGCCGGTAGGGGAACTGCGGCGGATACTCGTGGCGAACGAACATGTCGCGCTTGAGCTGGTACAGGCCGCAACCCAGCGGGCCGGCGAGGATGGTGTCGAGCAGCGTGGCCGTGTCCAGCCCCGCCTTCTCGCCGTAATTCACCGCCTCGGCGAAGCCGGCCATCATCGTGCCGAGCAGCAGGTTCACCGTCATCTTCATCGCCGAGCCCTGGCCCGCCGCGCCGCAATGCACCACCTTCTTGCCCATGGTCAGCAGCAGGGGCTCAGCCCGTTCGATGTCTGCGGTGTCGCCGCCGGCCAGGATCACCAGCGTGCCCTCCTCGGCGGGCATGCGGCTGCCCGATACCGGGGCATCGATCGCCGTGGCCCCCTGTGACCGCAGCAGGGTATCCACTTCGCGTGCATAGGCCGGCGGGATGCTGCTCATGTTGATCACCGTCTTGCCGGCAATGCCTGCTGTCAGCATGCCGTCAGGGCCGGTCAGCACCGCCTCGATGGCCGCCGGGCCGGTCAGCATCATGATGATCACGTCGGCGGTCTTCGCCAGTTCGCGGGGGGTGGCGGCCAGGACGGCACCGCCGTTCACGAGTTGGGCTGCCTTGGCGGCGGTGCGGTTCCAGACCGTGAGCCGGTGGCCTGCTTTAAGCAGATTGGCGGCCATGGGTTCTCCCATGATGCCGAGTCCGATAAAACCGATGGTTGGGGTCATGGCAGCCTCCTGTTCCGACAGGTTGCTGCCTGGCGGGCGGCTTGTCACCTCTTGCGCCCTTGCACAGCGGGAATTGTGCTAAGCTTGCAGTGAGATGCGGGGATGGCCCGCATCCCGAGCCGGAGGATTGCTCTGGCCGGCTTCTCGCAACCGACCGCGCAATGGATGCACGTTGCATTCCTCCAGCGAGGAGGTCGATATGTTGCAATCCCTTATTCAGATGCCGATACGCATGTTGCTGCTGACCGGGCTGTTGCTGGCCATGTCACCGGCGACGCAGGCCGCGGATATCGAGCGTCACCAGATGATCAGCGGTGTTTCCATCTATCTCGGCGTATTGCCGATCCAGATGGCGAAGAACGAGGCGGATGAACTGAAGCTGCCGAACAATGTCTACTCGCAAAGGCAGCGTTATTACGTGCTGTTCGCGTTGTTCGACGAAAAGAGCGGCCAGCGCATTGTCGATGCCGACGTCAAGGCGAGCGTACAGGCGCTGGGCGGCCTCGACTTCACCGAGAAGAAGCTGACGCCGATCCATGTCGAGAAGATGATCAGCTATGGCAATTACTTCCGCATGGCCGATCCGGATATCTACCATATCCAGGTGTGGATCACGCGGGCGGGTGAATCGAAGCCGGTGACCGCTATCTTCGTCTATCATCGGCCGAAGGATTGAGGCGGTGCGCCGCATACCTGCCGTGCTTCTGCTATGCTCAATGTCGATGCAGGCGCATGCGGGTGAATTCGTACTGAGCAGTCCAGATGTGGCCGACGGTGTCACGATTGCTGAGGAGCAGGTGTATGCCGGTTTCGGCTGCCATGGGGGCAACCTGTCGCCGGCGCTCTTCTGGAGCCAGGTGCCGGAGGGGACGCGCAGCTTCGCCGTCACCGTGCACGATTCCGATTCGCCACGTCCCGGCGGCTGGTGGCACTGGCTGCTTTTCAATATCCCGGTTGACACCGAAGGGCTGCCGAAAGGGGCCGGGACGCTCGGCCACGAGCCGGCCGGCAGCACGCAGAGCCTGACCAGTTTTGGAACCGCCGGTTACGGCGGGCCGTGTCCGCCGGCGGGCCACGGCGTGCATCACTATGTCTTCACCGTCTATGCGCTGGATACGGAGGAGCTAGGTTATGCCGCCGGCGCCTCACCCGAACAGGTGGCGGCGGCCATCCGCCGGCACGCCATCGCTTCGGCCAGCCTGACCGTCCTTTATCAACGCTAATCTGATTGCCAGCGTCACCACCGCGCTATTCCGCTTGCCGTCCTGCGACCTGCTACACTCCCGGCAGGGAGTCTCTGCAGGAGGTGGGATGATGGGAAGGTCTGCGGGTAGCGTTACAAGGATGGCAGTGCTTGGCTTCCTGCTGCTGATGTCGTGGCCGGCCGCGGCTGTCGCCGGCAACACGGTGTGGGGGTATGTCGGCAAGGATGCGTCGACGCCGGCGATGTTCGCGACGGTGGAACTGGTCGATCGATCCAGTGGCAAGGTCGTCGACGAGGCGACGACCAATTTCTTCGGCAAATACAGCTTTGCGGATGTCCGGCCCGGC
>DATLWR010000093.1:0-2241 GCA_035576205.1 Mariprofundaceae bacterium | reverse complement strand
CCGCCCTGCTCGAAGGTATGGCACGCCTTGCACCTGGCTTCCGTTCCGGCAAAGGCTTCGCTGGCTGCAAAACCGCTGGCTGCGATAACCGCCGCGGTTGCAATCATCAGTGACTTTTTCATAAAAACTCCTTGCTTGATGATGAAGTCAGGCCTTGCCGCCGCACCAATCAACGCGGCTTGCCCTGTCCCCCTTGTCCGCAACCATAGTGCTGCTATCTGAACTCAAACTTAACGCGATGGGTTCCCCCTCCACGGCAGCGCTACTCCGTGCTGCTCCCATTCTCTATACTCATTTGTATTGAGGGGGAGGAAACATGCCAGCAATCGAACAGCGACTGCATGATATCGAACAGCGACTTGCCAGAATCGAGGCATCACTGTCTCTTGCGCCGGGAGTTCCGAAAACAACTGATAATAAAACACGGCAGGCAATAGAGTCGCAACGCGAAGCCAGCTCGGAAAAAACAGCTAGCCAAGGAGTCGCGATCAGCCACCTGCTCGGCTGGAGCGGCGCTGCTGCACTGGTACTCGCCACCATCTATCTGATCCAGTTGGCATTGACCCACGGCTGGTTGACCCCTCACCGTCAGGTCGGCATCGCCTACGCGTTCGGAGTTATACTCGTCATCGCCGGCTTGGTTCTTCGCATGAAGGATCGGGAATACGCCAGTTATCTGCCTGCCGGCGGCATCGTCATCCTGTTTATTGCGACCTACGGTGCACATCTCTATTACCCACTGATTTCGGCGACCTCTGCCATTGTCAGCGTCATCGGCATCTGTCTTTTGTCGCTCGTTCTCTGCCGAATCTTTGACAACAACATCTATGCGTTCTTCGCCGTCATTGGCTCCTACACGATGCCGTTGATGTTTCCGCAGCTGCGCAACAACACCTTGGATCTGGTCATCTATTTCTCGGCCTGGAGTATACTGTTCAGCATCTTCTCGGTGATTGTCGGCCGTCGTTCGGTGCTGTTGCTGGCACTCTATCTGGCGCTGATTATCTTCGACCTAATCTGGCGCCTGAACAGGCCCGAACAGTGGCTAGAAGCACTAATCTTCCAGTGCGCCCAGTTGCTGATCTTCGGGATCGGAACCGCCGCCTTTTCCATCATCCGGCGTAGCCCGATGGAGGAAGCCACTGCCCGCCTCTACCTGCCGGCACTGCTGATCTTCTACACCCTGCAATATGCCCTGCTGAATCAGCACCTGCCCGCTATGGCGGCATGGATCGCCAGCGGCTCGGCTCTGGTCCTGCTAGCGCTCTACCTACTGACCCGGCAGATCATGAAACAGGAGATTGCCGGAGGCCGCTTCCTGATCGTCGCCTACGCGGCGCTTGTCCTGTTCCATGCCGGCTACCTGGAATCAGTACCCGATGCATGGGCGGGCTGGATCGGCCTACTGGCGTTGCCGCTGATCGGCCTGCTGGCCCTGAGCGGCAAATACCGGCATGCCTCCGACTGGCCGGTAACTGTCGCCTGCGCGTTGATCTTCGCCATCAATTATGCCGGCATCATCTCCGATTCCACCGTGACCTCCACCCCCGGAAAGAATGCGCTCTACCTGCTTTACCCGATGGAAATCTACACCGGCTACTTCCTGTCGCTGCACATGGAGGCAATTCGCCGCTTCCGTCTGCCGCTCATCTATGCCGGTCATTTCAGTGCCATGACTGCGGCCGTCTATCTACTCGACGAGCGTCTTTCCGTCTCACTTGCCTGGAGTCTGATCTCCATCGCCTGCCTGCTGATTTCACTCCGCTTCAGAGACCGCATTCTCGGCCAGTCAGCGCTGTTCATCCTCGCCGCCGCTGCCGCCAAAGTCTTCCTATACGACCTGGCCAACCTGGCTCCGTTGATGCGTGTCTTCAGCCTGATGCTGCTCGGTCTCACTTTTTATGCGGGCGGCTGGCTATATCGAAAAATGGATTTTCCCGACAGCTTCACATCGTCTGTCAACGCATCGGAATCTGCCGGCGCCGGCCGATGAGTCTGGCGACCGGTTTCGCTCCGATAGCAGCAGCCGATGCGTGCATCCTGATCCTCGGCTCCATGCCGAGTGTCGCCTCGCTCAATGCCGGCCAGTATTATGCCCACCCGCGCAACGCCTTCTGGCCGATCATGGGCGAACTGCTCGGTTTCGACGCCAAGCTCCCCTATGCCGAACGGCAGAAGTCATTAAAGAATAACAGGGTGGCACTGTGGGACGTGGCGCACCGCTGCATCCGCCCCGGCAGC
>DATLWR010000092.1:0-2800 GCA_035576205.1 Mariprofundaceae bacterium | reverse complement strand
GTTTTCCCGCTTGGCGAGGATGGTGCGCCAGCTCAGGCCAGACTGGAAACCCTCCAGGCTCAGCTTCTCGAACAGGCGATGGTCGTCGGCGACCGGGAAGCCCCATTCCTTGTCGTGATAGTCGAAAAACTCCGGTGCGGCGTTGCACCAGCGGCAGCGTGGCAGCCCATCGGCTCCTGTGATCGTCGTACTCATCCCTGCATCCCTCGGCGAATGTTTTTTGCCAGTTTAGTCGAGAATCAGCTCGGCGCGCGGCACGGCCTTCTTACTCTCGTCGATCGTGTCGCGGCAGTGGAACAGCCGGTCGGAGCTGATGCCCTGGTCGGTCAGCGCCTTGATGACGGTTTCGGAACGTTTGGCGGCCAGCTTCAGCAGGGCGTTGTCGTCGAGATTCCTGATCCAGCCAGCCTTCACGTCGGCCTTGGCCTCGGTGCGCGTGGCGATGCCGCAGACCTCCAGCCGGAAATCCTTCGCTTTCAGCAGCCCGGCGATCTTGCCGCTATAGGCCTGCATGTCGGCCGACAGCCCTGAGGTTTGCCCGGCGAAGCGGACCGGGGTGAGGCGCGGTTTGGCGGCTTCGACGGCGACCTTGCCGGCGAGTTTGGCGACCGTGATCAGGCTGCCGTAGGGCTGCAGGAACTGGCTGGCGTACTGCACGGCACCCGCCTGCATGGCATACATCAGTGCCTGATTGATGGCATCGCTGAAATTGACCTTCGGATCGTTGAGATCGCCCGTTACCGGCACCTTCAGCTGGATGTCGCCGCGGCTGTCGCGCAACATATCCAGCGCCATGTCCATCGGCATGCCGACACCGGCCGCCTTGCCCGGTTCACTGGCCGCTTTCAGCACCAGCTTGCGCAGCGTCAGTGCATTCTGCGCATCGACATGGTTGCCAGCGAGCTTCACCTTGCTCTGCATATCCAGCTGGCCGGTCTGGATCGCCTGGCCGAAGCGGCTGACCGTGTAGCTGCTGAGGCTCGCCATATCCAGACGCTTGAGCCTGATGTCGAGGTCTGCAGCCGGATTATCTGCATTCGGCAGGGCGCTGCCGCTGACGTTCAGCTCGCCCTGGCCGTCGACCTTCAGCTGCAGATCCACTGCTGCGCTCGTGTCGCCGGACATGGCGATCGGGGCGATGTCGAATTTCCCGACGGTCAGCCGTTTTTCGAAGGCCGGCGTGACCGATTCGTCGCGGAAGGTGAGGCGGCTGCCGGAAGCGATCTGCAGCCGGCCGATGTCGAGCTGCAGGGGCGGCTTGCCGGTTGCAGCAGTCGCCGGTGCGGCGGCGGGGGCTGCCTCTGCGGTCGGGATGGATGCTGCCGGCGTCGCGGTAGCCCGGATGCCAGGTACGGCGAAGCGGCCGTCCTGCTGGCGGAGCAGCGTCAGGTCGGCGCCGTCGATGGCGAGGCTGTCGAGCGACACTTTGCCGGTGCGCTCCAGCCGGACCAGCTTGGCCCGGATACGGCCGACGCTGCCCAGCGAGGTATCGCTGTCACTGCCGGCACCGACATCGGTCATATCCAGCAGGGCGAGTTCGGCAGCTTTGGGGCTGGCAGCGAGGTGCTGCAGGTGGATGCCGCCGACCGACAGGCTTGCAGAGGGATGATCGCTGCCGTCCCCGGTAACCAGTTTCAGCAGGCTGACATGCGCATCGGCGACGGTGACGGAGAGTTTGCGCAGCAGATCATCTCCCAGCGGCGGCAGCGAGATCGTGGCATTCATGTACATGGAGGCGTAGTTGCCCGAGAGGCCGGCGGTGCGGAATCCGGCGGCATCCGTCTCGAAAGCGGCGGCAAGCTGCTGGCTGCCGTCGGGCTTCTGGCCCGCGAGATGCAGGCTCAGGTGCCGGATGGGCAGGCTCAGGTGCAACGACTTGCTGTCGAGGGTGATATTCACCCGGCGCAGTTCGACCGAGTGCAGGATCGGCTGCAGCGGTGGCCCGCCATCAGGAGCGGCTGCAGCCGTCTCCGGCGGCAGCACCAGGCCGGCCGGCAGCCAGCTGCCGCTGCGCCCCTCGGTGAGCTGCAGCTGCGTGTCGCCAAGCGTGAGCCGGTGTATCGACAACCGGTGGTGAATCAGCGGCCACCAGTCGAGATCGACCAGCAGCCGGCCGATCTTCAGGCCGTTGCCTGCATCGAGTCCCTCGACGGCCAGCGTGGCAGTGAACGGGTTCAGGTCCACATCGCGGATGCTGGCGGCGGCAATGCCGTGCTCCTGCAGCCAGGTCGTGGCTGCATGGCGGATCAGCACGGGTGGCAGCATGAGGGCGGCACCAAACAGGGTCAGCAACACGACTGAGATGATGATGCGCTTCCGCGACAGCCTTGGGATACGCATGGCTCGCATGGATATGATTATAGCCCGCCTGTGCGGGACAGGAGTTTCAGGGCAGGACGATGAACAGGCCGCAGATCAGGATCATCGGCAACAGCCCGGCAACGAGGCCGAGCCGGGCCTGCGGGGCGGCGATCACCAGTCCCATCCCCAGCTTGACCAGCGTGTTCACCGCACAGGCTAGCAGGATGACGCGGCCGGCCAGCGCCGTATCGAGGCCGCCCCTGGCCAGTTGCGTGGTGGAGAGGGTGATGGCGTCTATATCGGTGATGCCGGAGAGAGCGGCGACGGCGAACAGGCCGTTGCCGCCGAAATGGGCCTCGGCCAGCTTGCTGAAGAAGATCACCGCTCCGAACAGCACGCCGAACCAGAGCGCCACCGGCAGCGACAGCGGGTTTTTCAGCTCGTAGTGCTCGCCGCCGCCCGGCTGGTGCGCCTTGCGCCACAGGACGGCGACGAATCC